>JBOGAI010000116.1:0-2408 GCA_051655665.1 Erysipelotrichaceae bacterium
TGAAGTGAACGAAGACGAATTGGACATCATGAAAGCCATCGTGGTCGAAGGGATGGAACATGCGATGGAGTTGAATGTTCCATTGCATGTGGAAGTTGCGGTAGGCAAATCGTGGTATGATACCAAATAAAGGAGGCAAGCATGCCTGAATTACCAGAAGTAGAAACCGTACGCAACACGTTGGCGCATCAACTTGGTCATCCGACCATCTTGAGTGCTACGGTGTTGTGGGACAATATCATTGCGTATCCAGATGTGGCCTCTTTTTGCGAACAAATTGAAAATCAGACCATTTTGGGCTATGAACGCATTGGGAAATATTTGATTTTTGTCTTGCAAGACTATCATTTGATCATCCATTTGCGGATGGAGGGCAAGTTTTTCTATGAGCCACAAGGACAAGTGGTAATGGATAAACACACGCATGTCCTTTTTCACCTTACCCAGGAAACTACGTTACGCTATCACGATGTGCGTAAGTTTGGTAAAATGTATTTGTATCCCAAAAGTTGGGAGTTGCGAAAGAGCGTTGCGCTTCAAAACATTGGGTTCGATGCCTTTGATGCTCAGCTTGACGCTTTGTATATTCAAACGTATTTGTCACGCCATAAGCGAGCGTTGAAGACCATATTATTGGATCAAGGTTTTGTAGCAGGCATCGGCAACATTTACGCCGATGAGATTTGCTTTCATATGGGCGTAGCGCCAACGACCATCATAGTGCAACCAAGCCTTGCTTTTTGTGAAGAATTGAAAGTAACCATCCAAAAAGTTTTGGCCGCTGCCATTGAACAGGGCGGTACGACCATTCGTTCTTATACGTCTTCCCTTGGTGTACATGGCCGTTTTCAAGTGTACTTGATGGTACATGGGCGCGCGAAGCAGGCGTGTCGTGTTTGTGGTACAATCATTGAGAAAGAAAAAGTGGGAGGAAGAGGGACGTATTCATGTCCGCATTGTCAACCAAAATGAAAAAAATAGCCATTACGGGATCCATTGGGTCCGGAAAGTCCGCGACGCGGTTGATTTTGGAACGATTGGGCTATCCGGTCGTCGACGCCGATCAACTCAACGACCAATTGTTGCGTGAACCCGCAATTCAACAACAAATCCAGGCGCTTTTTGGAAAAGAAGCCGTCGTGGACCAAGTTGTCGATCGCGCTTTTGTGCGCGCAAAAATGCTAGAAGACCCCCGCAATCGAGTGGCCCTTGAGCAGTTGATGCACCCCCTGATCAAAGCGCGAATGCTTGCCTTTATGGAACAAGCGAACGCTTCGATCGTCTTTGCGGAAGTGCCGCTGCTTTTTGAAAGTGGCTGGCAAGACTTGTTTGATGAGGTTTGGACCTTGTATGTAGCGCAAGAAGTATTGTTGCAACGTCTTGTGGCCAACCGCAACCTTTCTCTAGCACAAGCGCAAGCGCTGTTGGCGATTCAAATGAACCAAAGTGAAAAAGTAAAACGTGCCCATCGGGTCTTGCCCAATGAGGGCACCTTGCAAGATTTGGAACAACGAATTCTTGCGTATATTTTGGAGGTAAGCAATGAAAGTGGATGATACATTAAAAATAATCGCAACGTCACCTTTCAGTGACAGCGACCAAAAGACGATTTCCTTATTGTATGAGCCGTTGCTCGATGCGCAAACAATGGGGTTTTATCGATTGCTCTATGCGTTGACAGGACACCACCGAGAGGTGAAAAACCATTTGCTGTTGTCAAAGCTTAGTGGGGTTTCGATGTCACGCATGGAAGCCATGCGCAAGGGCTTGGAACACTATATGTTAGTAAGAACGAGTTATCAATCCAAAACCAATTCTTATTTGATTGAATTATTGCCTCCAATGGCCCCCTCTGCTTTTTTGTCGCATCCGGTGCTCGGTCGGCTCTATTTGAAAAAGATGGGGGATGAGGCGTGTGAATTCATAAAGTTGTTGTTGGTTGGAGCACCGTTTTCCAAAGAAGGGTACTTTGATATGAGCGAACCGATGGAAAACTTGTTGAAGGCGTGGAATGACGACGACGAATTGGTCTATGAACAGGTGAAACCGCAAAGCATTGGCTATGATCATTTGAATGAAACCATTCAATTTGATTACCAAAGCTTCTTGCAGGATTTGAGTCAGCTGGTCTTGCCTTTTCATGAGCGTAGTGAGGCCAACTTGAAGCAAATCGGGTTGCTCGCAACCCTGTATGGTGTTGGAGTGAGCGATATGAAACGCCTGGTTGCACGCAGCATCGACTTGCCAGAGGGCAAGCTCAATTTGGTCAAATTAAAAGGCTATGTTTTGGATCATTTTGCGAAATTGCCGATTGAGAAGGTGGAAGAACCGTATAAATTGTCCCCTGTTAAGTTTTTGCAGTCACAGCAAAATGGCATTCCGGTCAACGCATCCGACAAGAAGATCAT
>JBOGAI010000117.1:0-2229 GCA_051655665.1 Erysipelotrichaceae bacterium
CGCGGCAATCGACTCTGTCATGTTGGGACAAAAATCAGTACAAGAATGGCAAAATGCCGTGGAAGCCGACTCTGGGAAATTAAGAGCAGCTTTAAAATAATGCAGTAGCGGCGGGTCTGGCCTGCCGCTTTCTTATTGAAGTGAAGGGGGTTCGTAAATGAATAAGAAAAAGCAAAAGACCTTTGTCTTTTTATCCTTGTTTCCCGCTTTGTTTCTGTTCATTTTGTTCATGGTCATTCCAACCTTAAATGTATTTTGGATGTCCTTGTTTAAAATGGGTGGAATTTCAAACAGCAAAACGTTTGTTGGTTTCAATAACTTTAAAATTTTGATGGAGGATCTCAATTTCATCAAGTCGTTTCAAAACACCTTGTTGCTCATCGTCATTGTGACCATTGTCACCGTCGTTTTGGCATTGGTGTTTGCAAGTCTTTTGGCTCGTGAAAACGTCAAAGGGAAAAACTTGTATCGCATCATTTTCTACATTCCCAACGTGCTAAGCGTCGTAGTCATTTCCGCTGTATTTGGGGCGATTTACGATCCAAGCCAGGGGTTGTTGAACTCAATGTTGGGCTTGTTGTCGCTTGAGACGTGGCAAAATATATGGCTGGGGGACATGAAACTGGTCATTTACTCCATTTGCGGTGCCATGGTCTGGCAGGCCATTGGGTACTACATGGTTATGTACATGGCAAGTATGTCAAGCATTCCTGAAAACCTCTACGAAGCAGCTGCGTTGGAAGGGGCATCGAAAATCAAGCAGTTTACGATGATTACCATTCCTCTTATTTGGAATCAAATCCGTACAACCCTAACCTTTTTCATCATTTCCACAATCAACCTAAGCTTCTTGTTTGTCAAGGTCATGACCTCAGGCGGACCAGATGGGTCAAGCGAGGTCTTCTTGTCATACATGTACAAGCAAGCCTATACCAACTCCTCCTATGGCTATGGAATGGCCATTGGGGTGGTAGTCTTCTTGTTCTCCTTTGGATTAGCGGCTACGGTAAACGGGGTCACCAAACGTGATCATTTGGAATATTAGGGGGGTGCCAAGATGAACAATCAAAAGACAAATCGTTTGTACAAACTCTTTATTTACGTTGCGTTGCTCACCTTTGCCATTTCCATCGTCGTACCGGTTGGGTGGGTGTTCTTGGCCTCAATCAAAGAAAAAAGCGAGTTTTATGGAAATCCTTGGTCGTTGCCAATGGGATTGTATGTAGAAAACTTTGTTACGGCCTTTACCAAAGCCAATATGGGGACCTACATGCTCAATTCGGTGTATGTGTCCTTTTTGGCCATCTTCTTGTTGTTGCTAATTGCTTTGCCTGCAAGTTATGTGTTGGCACGCTATGAGTTCAAGGGGAAAAAAATCATCCATACCTTTTTGATGGCCGGTCTTTTTATCAACGTAAACTACATCATCGTTCCAATTTTCTTGATGTTGTTGGATGGTGACAAGTGGTTGCGCACCAGTTTTCAGTTGTCCAATGTCTTGTTGAACAATCATACTACACTGGCCATTGTGTATGCTGCCACCGCTTTGCCCTTCACAATCTACTTGCTCAGTGGCTTTTTCAAGACACTGCCCAAAGCATATGAAGAAGCAGCCTATATCGACGGATGCTCTCATTTCAAAACCATGACGAAGATTATGATTCCGATGGCAAGACCTAGCATCATCACCGTGATTTTATTTAACTTTCTTGCGTTTTGGAACGAATATATCATCGCCTTAACCCTGTTGCCCAATGCGTCGAAAACGCTGCCCGTTGGACTCATCAATCTGATGGAAGTCCAAAAAACCGCAACCGATTATGGCGCAATGTATGCAGGTTTGGTCATGGTAATGTTGCCTACATTGATTTTATACATCATGGTACAAAAAAAATTAACCCAAGGGATGTCCCTTGGTGGTCTGAAAGATTAGGAGGCATGGCATGGGAAAAACATATGGGAAAGTCACGTTACCAAGTGAATCCAACTTTTTAAATGAAACCAAAGAAATTATGGCAAAAATAGGGGCTGACGCCATTCGCGATAGCGATGGCACAAAACTCGATGATGCCATCAAGTCGCTCAATGCGAAAATTTATACGACGTACTTTGTTGCCCGCGGCCACAATGATTTTGCACAACAACATATGGATGAATGTCAGCAAATGTATTTGATGTCAAAGCCTTGTTTGGCCAGTGAAACGACACTATCCATTTCGTTCATGGATG
>JBOGAI010000118.1:0-4592 GCA_051655665.1 Erysipelotrichaceae bacterium
GGAAACACAAAGCGCAGAATAAAATACCTAGACCCGCTTGGGTCTTTTTTTGTGGCACAAAAAAAACCAAGCAGGTGCTTGGTTTTACGCCAAAGAAGTAAACATCGCATCCAAATCCGGTAGTGGATACAAGGCATGAGAGGAATGGGCTTCATAGCGATTGTGGATGGTGCGCAGTTTATCGAAAAGCGGTAAGAAGTGGTCGGAGATGAAGAAGGCACGTTCGCGCGCGTCGCCAATCTTTTTCGCATCCGCCATGGCATCCGCCAAAGTGCTGCACGCTTCATGGAACGCGTCATACAGTGCATAGAACGTTGCCAATTTGTCATCCATCACTTTTGAAGTGTATTTGTTGTTGGTTACGGCCAACAACGCTTGGATTTCTTGCAAGATGGCTGGCATGATCAAACGCTCACTGATGTAATGCAGGGAACGTGCTTCCAAGGTCACTTGTTTGTTGTATTGCACGTAGTTGTTGATGACACGTGCATTCAACTCGTTTTCGGTGAAGATGTTGTGACGTTTGAACAACGCTACGGATTCTGGTGCAATTAGGGCATCGATGCTGTCGACGAATTTTGGAATATTTGCCAAGCCGCGTTTTTTTGCTTCCTCAATCCAGCTCTCGTGGTATCCATCTCCGCTAAACAAGATGCGAGAGTGGTCTTTGATGATGCGTTGGCAAATCAACAAGGCACGATCACGAATGTCTTGGATGTATTTCAAGCCTTCTAGTTCATCGGCAATTTCACGCATGGAATCAGCCAAAATGGTATTGAGGATGGTGTTGGTTGGGGCACTAGAGCGGCTAGAACCCAACATGCGGAATTCAAATTTGTTGCCGGTAAAGGCGAAAGGAGACGTACGGTTGCGATCGCTGGTATCTTTTGGAACATAGGCCAACGAAGAGATGGAAATGTTGCTGTCAGAGAAGGTAGGATCCATGTTTTTGCCATCACGCAAGTTCAACAAGATTTCTTCCAAATAGCTGCCCATACAAATGGAAATAATGGCAGGAGGCGCTTCGCTTGCCCCCAAACGATAGTCGTTGTTTACCGTAGAGCTGGACATGCGAAGCATTGGTGCAAAGCGATCTACCGCTTGAATGGTGGCACAAACCATCAGCAAGAAACGGATGTTTTCGTGTGGTTTTTCACCTGGTTCATACAAGTTTTGTCCATCATCGGACACCAAGGAGAAGTTGTTGTGTTTTCCAGAACCATTGACCCCGATGAATGGTTTTTCGTGCAACAAGCAAGCCAAGTGGTGGCGGTCCGCCACGGTTTTCAACAAGCTCATCATGATTTGGTTTTGGTCGGTTGCCAGGTTGGCGTCGCAGTAAATCGGCGCGATTTCAAATTGGCAAGGCGCGACTTCGTTGTGTTCGGCCTTTGCATAGATGCCAAGCTTCCACAACTCTTGATTGAGTTCTGCCATGAACGCACGGACGCGCGCAGGAATGTTTCCATAATAGTGGTCGTTGAACTCTTGGGATTTTGGAGGCAAGACCCCAAACAAGGTTCTGCCGGTGTGCATCAAATCGTAGCGTTTTTCATAAAGGGATTTGTCAATCAAGAAGTACTCTTGTTCAAGCCCGATCATCGTCGTGACGCGTTTGACATCTTTGTCTTTGAGGATGTTGCAAATGCGGGTGGCCTCGGTTGACAAGGTTTGCATCGATTTTAATAAGGGTGCTTTTTTATCAAGCGTTTCGCCGTTGTAGGAAACAAACACCGTTGGGATGTGCAATGTGTTGTCCAAAACAAATGCGGGGGAAGTCAAATCCCAGTACGTATATCCTCTGGCTTCAAAAGTAGCGCGCAAGCCCCCGCTTGGAAACGAAGACGCATCGCCTTCGCCTTTGATCAAGGCTTTGCCATTGAAACGTGCGATGGGTTCATTGTTTAGTCCAAAATCGATAAAAGAAACGTGTTTTTCAGCAGTCGTCCCATGCATGGGGTGGAAGTAGTGGGAAAAGTGGGTGACCCCTTTTTCCAGTGCCCATTCTTTCATGGCATGAGCAATGGCATCGGCACTCGCTTTATCCAAGGCTCCCTCATTGTGGTAGGCATTCAACCACTTTTTGAAAATCGGGTGAGGCAAGCGTTCCAACATCATTTTTTCATTAAAGACATTCTCTCCAAAACCTGCAAATGGATAATTTTTCAACATATGTGCTCCTTTTTCTAATTTTTTTAAATCATAGCTTATTTTTTTTGATAAATCCAGCGATATTTGAAAAATATTTTAAAAAAAACGAAAAAAATCAAAAATACGACGATTATGAGGAAAAAGAAAGCGCAATTTCAAGGGGTGTCGCAATGCAAACATATCCTGATCGATAAAAAAGTGTACGATGCGAGTGCATAATACATGACAAAACGATAATTTCCCATATAATGGGATTATCCAATGAATGAAGGAGGAGAAGAAAGAATGAAACAATTATGGAAATGTAGTGTATGTGGACTCGTAGCAGAAGGGGAACACGCTCCAGAGCATTGCCCAAAATGTGGTGCAACAGCGGACAAATTTGAAGCGTTGAGCGAGGAAGCTGCTACCAAAATATATCGCAGTGATTTCTCAAACGACTTGCACATGCGTTTGATCACGTTGGCGATGGAAATGGATAAATTGTGCGATCTTGGAATCGAAGACAACTTGGATCCTACTTGTGTCGTCGTATTCAAAAATACCAAAAAACGCGCTTGGGAAATCAAAGAGATGGCCAAAGCGGAACTAATTGGCCACAACAGCAAAGGAAAACTGTAATGGACTTACAAGGTACCAAAACCCAGGCAAATCTACAAGCTGCCTTTGCGGGAGAAAGCCAAGCGCATACCAAATATCAATATTATGCAAGTCAAGCATCCAAAGATGGATATGAACAAGTCGCAGCCTTTTTCTTACAAACCAGTAAAAATGAAAAAGAACACGCGAAACTGTGGTTCAAATTGCTTCATGGGGGAAAAGTACCGACAACCCTAGACAATCTTCAAGATGCAGCGGGCGGGGAAAACTATGAGCATACTGACATGTATGCGACCTTTGCCAAAGAAGCACGCGAAGAAGGGTTTGAAGACATTGCGCGCTTGTTTGAAGGGGTAGGCAAAATTGAAGCGGCTCACGAAGCACGCTATCGCACGCTTCATGCCAACATTACCCAAAGCAAAGTCTTTGCACGCGAACAAGAAGTAGTATGGGAATGTTTGAACTGCGGTCATTTGCATTATGGTGCACATGCACCAGATGCATGTCCGGTATGCAATCATCCAAAAGCGTATTTTGAAATCCACGCAACCAATTATTAAGCGGAAACACCATTTCGTTTGGTTTTTGGTTCAAAAACGCAAAAAATGTGATAAAAAGAGACAAAGCAACAATTTATGATGTTGCTTTTCTTTTATATTAGAGTAAAATAGAGCTGTTAAGAGGAAATAAAGATGATCATTAAAAAAATAAAAGACGATGTGTTAGAGTTTATTCACTACGATAAGTGGTCACCTGTCCAAAAAATAGCTTCCAGCTTTTTGCTCGTTATTTTCACAGGCGCACTCTTATTGACCTTACCGATTTCCAATAAAGATGGCAACTGGCTCAATTTTTTGGATGCGCTGTTTACCAGTACCAGTGCGGTTTGTGTAACCGGGTTGACCACGGTGGTCACTGTGGAGACCTATACTTTATTTGGTCAAATCGTGCTCATTTTCCTAATGCAAATTGGGGGACTGGGATTAATGACCATCATGGCGGTCGTCATCTTGATGATGAAAAATCGCTTGTCGATGACCGACAAAATCTTGATGCGCGAAATGCTCAACCAAGATACCTTATTCAATATGCACAACTATGTGAAGGACATTTTCAAATATACCTTTACGATCGAAGCCATTGGAATCGGACTCATGGCATTGGTTTTTGTACCAGAACAAGGTCTGTTTCCTGGACTGTTTTCGGCGCTGTTTACCAGCGTTTCGGCGTTTTGTAATGCCGGGTTTGACATTGTGGGCAATTCTAGTTTGATTCCCTATGCGACCAACGGCATCATCAACTTCACCGTGATGGGACTCATCATCTCGGGGGGGCTTGGGTTTTCGGTTTGGTTTGACTTGCGAAACCGTGTCAAAGCGGTCGATTTGAAAGCGTACCAGAAACAAACCCTATGGGTCCAAATTCGCGAACAAACACGCGATTTTTGGAAGTTGTTGCATCAACACACCAAGATTGTATTGGTGTCGACACTATTCTTGATTGTGAGTGGAACGCTGATCATCTTGCTATTGGAAGGCAATAACTCGCAAACCTTAGGACAATATGGTCCACTCAACAAAACCATGGTTGCCATGTTTCAATCCGTGACCTTGCGTACGGCAGGCTTTGCCACCATCAACATCGGCTTTACCCATGATGCAACCAAGCTTATGATGAGTGTGTTTATGTTTATCGGGGGATCGCCAGGAGGAACCGCTGGGGGGGTTAAAACCACAACCATGTTTATGCTGTTGCTCTTCTTGTATTCCCAACTTAAAAATCGAGAAAATCTTTACATTTTCAAACGCTCCATTGGCAAAGACATTGTCATGCGTGCGGTG
>JBOGAI010000119.1:0-2652 GCA_051655665.1 Erysipelotrichaceae bacterium
TCCTTGATTGTCAACACTCGCAAAAAAAAGACAAGTTGCTCCTTGTCTTTCACTCAATCGTTGATTCCGTTCAATCGCTTCCACATCTTATGCGCATTGTCCGTCTTCGTAGCATTCCTTTTGCATTTCCCGTTTCTTCTTGATGCCCAAGCGATTGCCATTGTAGATTCCCAACAAGGTCGTACATAGCAGCAACACTGCCCCCACAAGCACCATCCATCCCAAGGAAGTGTGAATCAAGGTTTTGAGGAAGGTTCCAAAATACAGGGGTTCAATGGCGATTTTGCCAAAGGCATTGCTTAGCAACAGAAAGGCCGGCAAGACCACAATCATCCACCCTGCACTCATGCATGCGATCAAGACGTCTTGAACAAAGCGCTTGTTGCGAGTATTCATCTTATACAACAACCCCAACACCACTCCAATCAAAAGCAAGCTTCCCCCGATTACAAAGGGCAGCAGTTGTTGGTACAGTTGCATCAAGGACCCATATGTGTCCAAAAAGGGCACACGCAAGATGCGCCGATACGTTTTTGCCGTATCGTCGATAAACAGTTGCACTCCTTGCTGGATCGCCAAGGTCACCTTGATGTCGTTTTCCGCGATGTAGCCATACAATAGCGCATGCATGTCCGTCTTGAAGGCTTCCAAAGGATATTCAAACACTTCCCCGCGCAATTGCGCAAGGGCATGCGCCTCCATGAGTATTTGTCCTTGTTCTACCGTTATAAAGGAATCAAACAGTTCCAGCGGAAACCCACTTGGTCTTGCATCTTCTTGCAGTCGTTGGTTAAAGGCGTTTACGCTGGCTTCATAGTATTGACTGTGCTCAAGTGCTGCCAAAAGAGCCCGCTCATGAAAAAGGGTCCCCCAACCAACACTCACCAAAACGAGTACCGTGATAAAAAAAGCCAAACAAAGTTGAAAAAGGGCTTTTACTTGTTTCATTTAGTTTACCCCCTCAATTTGTGGTCCATCGATTTTCTTTGCGTAGACAAACAAGCGATGCAACTTAAATCCCAAGGCGTCAATGGGGTAACACGTATACATAATGAGTTCTTCCTCATTTTTACCCAAATCATAGGCACTCGCATCATCCGCACGCGCAATGCGCGTACCGGTAATTTCATAGTGAAATGTACCATAGTGGGTTCGAAATTGAATCTTGTCGCCCACGACTACTTTTCCCAAAAATTGAAATTGTGGGACGTTGTGTCCGGCCAACAAAATGGGACGCTCCCATCCTGGCAAAAAAGAGCTGGCATACGTACCAATCCCTTTGGCTAAAATGGCGCTGCTGTCGCCATAATAAACGCTGCGTTCCACGTTTAAGCGTTCAATCGATAGTTCTCCATACAAATCGCCTAGGTTGGGATAGAGGATTTCCGAGACATGCAGCGTGTTGTTTTCCAAAAGATTGGAGCCATCATAAAGGATTTCCTCGGATAAGGCGGTGCTTTGGTTGCTGGTGATCATGGCGTATACCTGAAAAAGTGGTGTAAGTAATGGGGAAAGAAAAAAGTACAATAAGGTATATCCCACAACAGCGAAAAGCAAAGGCGCTACGAACAGCGCCTTTGCCTCTTTTTTGTTTTTGATTCGCATTAGCGAACGAAATACCCTTTTTTCTTCGCAAGCACGGTCGCAACACCCATTACACCTAGCAACATTGCGCCGATCATCGCCGTTGTTTCAAATCCCAATCCTGTATTTTTGATTGGAGATTCCATATAAGAAATGACGTTTCCACTTGCATCGTAAACCGTTACGGTTCCATTGACATAGTCCGCTACAATACGTACGTTCAACGCATCTGCCGCAGGTTGGGCAATGGCCACCAACGCTTTTCCTTGTGTCACATTAACACGAGTCAAATCGGTGATTCCGTTTGCGATGACATAGTCTTTCCCTTTTTGGATTTGAGCCAACACGATTTGGGATTGAGCATCGGTTACGTCTACCCCTTCGCTCATGAAGTATTTTTCAACGTCATTGAGTTGAGCGCTTGGCACAGAAACCGTGGTACCGTTTACCGTTACACTTGCTTTCAACGCATCCAAAATTGCGGTTTCAAATGTATTCAAACTACCCGCTGCGAATGCGGTTACGCTAAGCATAGCGCAAAGTGACAAACTTGCTACTACTGCAAAGAATTTTTTCATTATGATTACCCCCTGTACACTTCATATTCATGAATCGTCTTTTTCATTATACATAAGGATATTGGTTGCGTAAACCGTTATCGTCCTGAAAAACACGGTTTTTTTTCGCAGTTTTTAACCATTTTTACCATGTTGTAAATATGGACGTTTTACCGTCAAAAACCGACTTTTTCCCATCGTTCTTTCGATACATTTTCCCCCTCTTCCTTGTTCCCTCTCCCTCACAATTCAGCGTGTTGCAACCTGCCGTTTTTTGAAAATGCTTGCTTTGCAGACAAAAAAAGGACCTGTGGGTCCTTGGATGAATTTTACGTTAGATTTTCATTGACCAAGACGGCAATCAGTGAGCCCACAATTAAAAAGGACAGCAAAGGGGGGCCTTCTAGATTCAAACCACTAAAGCCAATGGACAAAAACACGATCCCCGAAGATAGGTTGACTTTGTACAAATGCATAACATCCTTTTGAATGTACACCTCATACGGCTGCG
>JBOGAI010000120.1:0-2132 GCA_051655665.1 Erysipelotrichaceae bacterium
ATGAATCCGAACGTATCGAAGTGAAGCTGGATCAATTGGATCCAAAACTGGCTGCCGAACTGCCAAGCGGTGCTCTTGAAGTAAGCCGCCAAGCAACCGCGAAAATGGGTGAATTGGCAATCAGCTGCTTGAAAGAGAGTCAGATGCACTTTAACACAGGCTCCAACAAACACCAGCATGCCGCGGAGCAAATGGAAGACATCATCAACTCCCTGGATAAAAAAATCACTTCTTATATTATGGTCATCGCCCAAGAAAACTTGGGGGAACACGATACCGAACACTTGATGGAAAACCTTCAAATCATCAAAAACATTGAACGCGTCAGCGACTTGAACATGAACTTGGTTGAGTTCTTCGACATGGTTTTTGATGAAAAAGGTTCCTTCACACCAGATGCAATGGAAGACATCAATGAAATGTACGGGTTGGTCATTGACATGTTGACAAGCGCGGTAAGCTACTACGAAAAACGCGATCCTGCATTGGTATCGGTTGTCTTCGACAAAGAAAACTTGTTGGATTTGATTGAAGAAAAAGCACGCAAGCGTCACTTCCGTCGCATGACCTCAAACGATTGTTTGAGCAGCATTGCCGGTAGTGTCTATGTGGATATCCTTGCAAACCTTGAACGCATCGGAGACCACTGCTGCAATATCGTCAAACTTGGCGAACACGAAAAAGTAAATTAATGATAAGCATTCTTCGGAATGCTTTTTTTCTTTTTCAATGCCCTCGCTGTACTATTGGCATAAAACGTTCACTTTCCTACCCATTTTCGTTTTTTCTTTTTCCTTACCCTGATTTCCAGCCTCATGAATACAAAAAAAGGAAACGCGATGCGTTTCCTTTTATCCAAATTCGTAGTGTTGTCCCTTATTGAGATAGATAATGTGTTCGCAAATATTTAACGTGTGATCCCCGCTACGCTCCATATTACGCAACACCTTCATAATGAATACGCTTTTCGCAAAGGGAATGTCGTTATGTTCATTAAGGGCAGCCATCATTTCGTTCACCAATTTATCAATGTTACGATCTTCCTTGCCAATTTCAAAGGCCAAATCAACATCATGATTGACAAAGGCGGAGAAGGAAGCGGCCAACATTTTTTTAAACTGGATGCTCATCTTTAGGAAATAGTCGCACACTTCTTTGTCTTCGATGTATGCTCGCTCGGTTTTAATCATGATGCCTGCTATGTTTTTCGCATAATCGCCAATACGCTCCAACTCCGTAGCCATTTTAAAGGCAGCGATAATGCGGCGCAAATCACGCGCAACCGGTTGCATCAGGGCAACCGCGTACACTGCTTGGTCGTTGATTTCAATGTCTAGATTGTTAACGTAACTGTCATCTTCAATGATGGAAAGTGCGATTTCCACATCAAAGTCTTCAAACAAACCTTCGCATTTTTCATGCATTTCGTATACTTTATGATACATCTTCATTAATGTGGCATCCAAAACATCCAACTGATTTTCAAGTTTTGTCATACTGTTCTCCTATCCGAATCGACCGGTAATATAGTCTTCTGTGCGCTTGTCTCCAGGGTTGGAGAACAACACTTTGGTATTCTCAAATTCCACCACTTCCCCAAGCAAGAAAAATGCCGTTTCATCAGAGATGCGGGATGCTTGTTGCATAGAGTGGGTCACAATAAGAATGGTAAATTGTTCTTTGAGCGTCTCAATCAGTTCTTCGATTTTTGCCGTTGCAATCGGATCGAGCGCAGACGTGGGTTCATCCATCAGAATAACCTCTGGTTTCATGGCAATCGCCCGCGCGATGCACAAACGTTGTTGCTGTCCACCGGAAAGACCCAAAGCACTTTTATGCAAGCGATCTTTGACTTCCTCCCATAGCGCAGCGCCCTTTAGGGATTCTTCGACAATCTGGTCCAATACTTTCTTATCTTTCACTCCTTGGCAGCGCACGCCATATACCACATTTTCATAAATACTCATTGGAAATGGATTGGGTTTTTGAAACACCATCCCGACTTTTTTGCGTAAATTGATGACATCAAAGCTTGGATCAAGCACATTTTCTCCATCCAAGATGATTTCCCCATCCATCTTCACCCCATCGATCAAATCATTCATACGATTCAAGGAACGCAAGAATGTGGA
>JBOGAI010000121.1:0-1607 GCA_051655665.1 Erysipelotrichaceae bacterium
CAACAGCTTTTGTTGCATTACAGGACGACGCAAGTCCAAATAACGATATTTCAATCGCGTTTCTTCCAATGCATCGGTTTCGTCGGCAATAATTAGTGGAGTGGTTTCCGCACTGTTTACGATTTCTACCGCATCAACCAAGACTTCAATGTCACCCGTCGGCAATTTTGGATTTTTGTCTTTGCGTTCAACCACTTCTCCTTGAATGTGCAAAATGTATTCATTACGCACGGAAACAATTTTTTCCGCCATTTCTTCATTGAAAACCAATTGGGTAATGCCCGTACGGTCGCGCAAATCGATGAAAACGATGGCTCCGAAGTTACGACGTTTCGCCACCCATCCCATCAATGAGACGCGTTGGCCTACCTGCTCAAGGCGCAGGGATCCATTTGTATGTGTTCTATTCATGATGTGTTCCTTCCTGATTGCAGCTGCATGCATGTTCTTCCTGTAACAATTGATCCATTCCTTGTACCACTTCTGAAAGCGAAACTTCAATTTGCTTTTGGTCATGAATACGTTTGATGGTCACTACGCCCGCTTGGATTTCTTTTTCACCGATCATCACAACACATTGCGCTTTCATGCGATCCACGCTTTTGAATTGTGCCTTGAACGAGCGATTCAAGTAATCGGCTTCCGTTTTATAGCCCGAATTGCGCAAAGCGGTCAATACGGAGAAGACGGCAGGTTTTACCGATTGATCCAAGCACATGACATACGCATCAATGCTCGGTTCTTCTTGCAAAATCACCCCTTCTCCCTCACACGCCAAAATCAAACGTTCCAGGCCCATCGCAAATCCAATTCCAGACATTTGCGGACCCCCGAAATATTCAACCAAGGCATCATAGCGTCCACCCGCGAAAACGGTGGATTGTGAACCCATGTTTTGATTGATGGAGACGACTTCAAATACGGTATGCGTATAGTAATCCAGTCCACGCACCAATTGATCTTCAATTTGATAAGGGATTTCCAATTCATCAAGCAAAGCCAATACTTGTGCGAAATACGTGCGTGATGCTTCGTTAAGGTACTCGTGCATTTTCGGCACCGTCTTCATCGCTTCGTGGTGCGCATCGACTTTGCAATCCAAAATACGCAATGGATTTTGTTCATATCGGCGCTTGCAATCCCCACACATCGAATCGATGCTAGTGGCAAAGTGCGCTTTCAACGCATCGCGATATGCGCTACGGCTTTCGTCATCCCCTAATGTATTGATGAGTACTTTCAAGTCTTGTAGTCCCAAGGCTTTGACAATTGACCAGCCCAGCGCAATGGTTTCCACATCCACCATCGGATCTTTGACCCCAATGGCTTCGACCCCGAACTGATGGAAGATACGCTGTCTGCCTTTTTGTGGGCGCTCATAACGGAATTGTGGCCCCACATAATAGGTTTTCACCGGAAGGTCTTGGTTAGCGAAGAGCTTGTTCTCAACAAAACTGCGCACAACCCCAGCGGTTCCTTCAGGGCGCAACGTCAGCGAACGATTGCCATTGTCGGTGAAAGTATACATTTCCTTATTGACCATGTCACTGGAGTCATTGCCGCGTTTGAACACTTCGGTGTGCTCAAAAATCGGTGTGCGAATTTCT
>JBOGAI010000122.1:0-6426 GCA_051655665.1 Erysipelotrichaceae bacterium
ACTGCTTTGATCAAAGGTCGCCCAGGTTTTCACGAAGACTTTGTCGCCATCAAGTGCAAAGTTGAAGTTGGACTTATTGACGTAGAAGCTGGTTTCTCCCGTTTCCACAAAGCCAAACCCTTTGGGATTGATGCGCAAAATACCGGTATGATAGCCGGCCTTTTCCGCCAATACGTAGCGTTCTTGCGCATCGCGTACGATCACGCATGCTTCTTCCATCGCATTGAGATTTTTCACAAGTTCCACAAAGTCTTCGTGGCTTGTGATTTCATATTTTTCTTTAAAGTCCTCGATGGTGTAGCCGTGATAGCGACTCGCACTCATAATATCGAGCAATACTTCTTGATTCATAGGGGTTCCTCCTTGGGTACAAAAAAAGACCATGCGGTCTTGATTAAATGATAGTAGCTACTAGTACCAAAACGAAGAATGCAATTCCTGTAACCATCGTAAGGCGTGATAACACCTTTTCAGGTCCACGTTCTTTCACATTTTGAAATAGGTTCAACCCATCCCCACCTGTGAAGGCACCGCTTACTCCATCTGATTTTCCGCTTTGTAATAAGGAGAGAACTATCAATAAGACCGCTGCAATCATTAATAATACGTCTAACATAAATATCCTCCTTTCCTTAACAACATAGCTATTATATCAAAGGAATGCAAGCATAGCAATACAAAACCACTGCGTTCCCAACGGCTTTGTGTGCTTTTTCTACGAAAATTGACACAAAAAAAAGTGATGGTGCGAGCATCACTTTTTCAAAAGGCTTGAATTATTTGTTGATGTTGTAGAAAGTAGCCATACCAGGGTATGTTGCTACTGGTCCCAATTCATCTTCAATACGGATCAATTGGTTGTATTTTGCCATACGGTCTGTTCTTGACATAGAACCTGTTTTGATTTGTCCAGCGTTGAATGCAACCGCGATGTCAGCGATTGTATTGTCTTCTGTTTCACCAGAACGGTGAGAAACTACTGCAGTGTAACCAGCAGCTTTTGCCATTTCCATAGCATCGAATGTTTCAGTCAATGTACCGATTTGGTTTACTTTGATCAAGATTGAGTTTGCAGTATTTGTTTCAATACCTTCTTTCAAAATTGCAGGGTTTGTAACGAAAAGGTCATCCCCAACGATTTGTACGGTTTTTCCGATACGGTCAGTCAATTGTTTCCAACCAGCCCAGTCACGTTCACCCAATCCATCTTCGATGGAAACGATAGGGAAACGTTTTACTAGATCTGCATACCATTCAACCATTTCGTCTGTTGTTTTTGTACCTTGACCAGATTTTTTCAATTCATACAATCCAGTTTCTACATTGTAGAATTCGCTTGCAGCAACGTCCATCGCCAATACGATGTCTTTACCTGGAACGTATCCAGCAGCAACGATTGCTTCCATGATTACTTCTAGAGGTTCTTCATTGCTTCCCAAGTTAGGAGCAAATCCACCTTCGTCACCTACAGCTGTAACGTGACCTTTGTTTTTCAATACTTTTTTCAAAGCATGGAATGTTTCAGCACCCATACGGATGGCTTCTTTGATGCTAGTAGCACCTACTGGCATAATCATGAATTCTTGGAAGTCAACAGAAGAGTCCGCATGTGAACCACCGTTGATTACGTTCATCATTGGAACAGGTAGTTTTTTCGCATTGAATCCACCCAAGTAGCGGTACAATGGCATTCCGTAGAAATCAGCAGCAGCATGAGCACATGCCATAGAAACACCCAAAATTGCGTTTGCACCCAATTTTGATTTGTCATGCGTTCCGTCCAATTCGATCATTGTTCTATCGATCAACGCTTGGTCAGTCACATCAAAACCAATGATTGTTTCAGCAATGATTTCGTTTACGTTTTCAACAGCTTTCAAAACCCCTTTTCCTAAGAAACGTGCTTTGTCGCCGTCACGCAATTCCAACGCTTCGCGTTCACCTGTAGATGCTCCACTTGGAACGATTGCACGTCCAAATGCACCAGAATCTGTAGTAACTTCTACTTCGATGGTTGGGTTACCACGAGAGTCCATAACTTCGCGAGCATAAATATCAATAATAATTGGCATTCTAATGTCCTCCTTGTTGTTAAACAAGTGAATTATAGCAAAAACCCCTCTTTTATTCAATAATATCGACTCTATTTTGTTAAGTTGTGAAAGTTATAACGAAATGTCTGTGATTCTTGTCTTCCTTTTGTCCTTTTTTGTGAGTGCCCTTCCCTTGATTTCGATTGAATGCTAGAAAATAAGGCTTTTTTTGGATTGCCCCTTTGATTGGCAAGTTCACTTTGCCTCGTTGGCTTCACAAGTAGGGGTTGCTTTTATCAAAAAGATTGAGTATAGTTGAATTAATCATTGAAAAGGATAAGGAGGGTTTTAGACCTTTTCATGGATAGCGCCTGAACCTGCATGGTTGACGAGGATGACAGTGATCGAAATTTCGGCGGGTACTGTCACGGAAAGACGTAATTCGAAAAAGAGGAAGCAAAAAGCAAAATTAACATTGCAACAAACGTCCTCTTGCAACGTCCTTTTTTCGTCATGTCATGGAGGTACTTTTTTTATGTGCGGAATCGTTGGATACACTGGCCTAACTCAACAGGCTCAAACACAATTACTACAAGGATTACAAGCCTTGGAATACCGAGGTTATGATTCGGCTGGAATCGCCCTTTGGCTGGATCAAGACATTCATATGTTTAAAAGCGAAGGAAAACTAAACAACCTTCGTCAGATGTTATCGAAGTATATGACCCCACAGGGCAATGCTGGAATCGGACACACGCGGTGGGCGACCCATGGAGCCCCGACCAGCGACAATGCGCACCCGCATTTGGTCAATCAAGTCGTATTGGTTCATAATGGAATCATCGAAAACTACGGAGAACTCAAAAATGAGTTAAGCGAATACGGCTATTCCTTCCAATCTCAAACCGATACTGAAGTCGCAAGTGCACTGATTGACTATCATTATGCCGCTTGCCAAGACAAGCTTTCGGCCATTGCCCTAGCGTGCACCCAAATGCGAGGTTCCTTTGCGTTTGCTTTGATGTTTAAAGATGAACCCGAAGTCTTGTATGCAACACGTCGCAACAATCCGCTGATCTTAGGTATCCACCCACAAGGTCATATGTTGGCCAGTGACTTGAGTGCAATCGTGCACGAAACCAAAGAATACGTGGAGCTCGACAATGAACAAATTGCACGTTTGAGTGGAACAAGCTTACGCATCGTCGATGCACAGCTTAACGAAGTAGAAGTGCTCAGCAAGATTACGACGCTTAATCAGGAAGAACTAAGCAAAGGAATGTTCGACCACTACATGTTGAAGGAGATTCACGAACAGCCTCTTGTTGCACGCAAGTTGTATGATTTTTACCAAACCCATCCCCACTTCGATTTCAGTAAATATCGCGAAATCATCATCATCGGATGCGGCAGTGCCTTGTATGCCGGAATGGTTGCCAAACACATGTTGGAACAATCACTGCGAATTCCGGTGCGCATCGAAGTTGCAAGCGAATTCCGCTACAGCAACCCCATCCTACACGCGGATACCTTGGCCATGTTCATCTCGCAAAGTGGGGAAACGGCAGACAGCGTCGCCAGCTTGCAATTGGCGCGTGAACATATGGATACGTTAGCCGTTGTCAACGTAGAAAACTCACAAATGGCTCGTTTAGCCAAATACGTTATGTATACCTATGCCGGGATAGAAGTCAGCGTTGCCACAACCAAAGCGTACTTTGCACAAGTATTCTCGCTGTTGTTGAATGCGTCGCTACCGATGGATCCCATTGCGGATTTCATGGACGGATTGAAACACGAAATCGAACACTTTCATGCACCTGATTTGGTGCAAGCCATTGCGCAACAAGACCAACTCTTCTTTTTGGGACGCGGTGTCGACTACGCTTTGTGTTTAGAAGGAGCCTTGAAACTCAAGGAAATATCGTACATCAATGCCCAAGCCTACCAAGCGGGGGAAATGAAGCATGGCACCATTTCATTGATTCAACCAGGAACCATTGTCATTGGTGTGGTAACCGATCCAGCCATTGCCGAAAAAACCATTTCCAACTTGGTCGAAACCCAAGCGCGTGGAGGTCGTGTCATTTTGGTGCACAGTGAAAATATTGAGGTCAATACCCACTATTTCCCTGAGCGTATCCAAGTCAAACAAACGTGCCCAGCATTACAACCCTTGCAAACCATTGTTGCCTTGCAATTACTAGCATATGAAGTAGCGAAGGCCCGTGATTGTGAAATTGACCAACCACGCAACCTTGCCAAAAGCGTTTCCGTTGAATAAAGTACCTTCACGGGTACTTTTTTCGGTGATTGCTATTTTTTTGGCCCATAATGATTACTAAATCACGAATTATAGTGTACAATAAAAGAAATATACTCGCAAAGAAATGGGGGATCTTTTTGAAACGGACAACACAATTGCATTTGCTTCGCGTTCAGATTGCACAAGGCATCCTTTTGCAAGAATCGCAGATTGAAACCACATTGGAAACACTCTATCGTACCTCCAATTACCAAAGCATCTCCTCCCTTCAAGAATTACTCTCGCTTGCTAAAAAATCATCTCAAGCGTCCAATATTGGGTGGTGCCATTTTTTGCTAGGCTGGGCGTACCATCTTCATGCCCACTACCAAGAAGCCTTAGAACAGCACAACTACGCCCACAATATCTTTGTTAACCAGCAATCCATCGATGGATTGGTTTTTAGCTATAATGCATTGCTTGTCGACTACACGGTATTAGGTGCTTATGATTTGGCAGTTGAGCATGGCAACAGTGGCATTGATTTTGCGCAAAAATATCGTAAAAATGAACGATTGGTCTCCATGTTGCAAAACACAGCCATTGCCTATATGTATGATGGGCATTACCAACAAGCATTGGAAACACTCATGAAGGCAGCCAGCATACCGGTGGTAGAAAACCCTTATGCCAAATGCTATTTTGATCTAAGCTTGGCGGAGGCCTACATGTACAATCAGCAATACGAGAGTGCCAAGAACCAAATTCATTTGGTGACGCATACCGAGTTTTATCTCCATGATGATGCCATCCTTTATGAAACCTATCATTTGCTTGGTCGCATTGCATTATATGAAGAACATTATGAATTGTCGATTTCCTACTTGGGGCGTGCCATTCAAAAGGCGAAAAAAATTAACAACGATCATCTCCAAGCCACATCATCACTCTATTATGCGTTAGCCATGGCCCATCTGCATTTGCTCAGCGAAGCGGAAGCGATGTTGTCTACTGCACTTGAGCTTGCTCACCAGCTTAATCTGTTGCCTTTTTTGGCCCAAAGCTATGAAATTGCCATGGAAGTGTATCAATTAGTAGAGAACTATCAACAAGGTCTACAAGCAGCCCAACAAGCAATGCACTATCGCAACAAATTGCATCATACCAATTCCAATATGTGGGCACGCAAGATTCATGAGGGCATCGAGATTCAACATGCCGATCTTTACAAACGACTGTATCACAATATGGAGTTGATTACTCAAATCGGACAACGTTTGACCAAACACGCTCCAAAAGAAGCATCCTTGTTGTCCATTTATCATGAGGTGAACCAAATTTTGCCCATCGATGCCTTTTCCATTGCCCTATTTCACGAACCGGATACCTTGGCCTATGAGATTATGGTGGTAGATGGAATCCGTCAAGAAGTCCCTGCGCCCATTACGGTTCTCGATCATACAAGCCTAGCAGCACTAAGTTTTTTGCATCGACGCGACATCCTGATTCACGATTTTGATAATGAAATTCGCCAGTTTTTGCATGAGTATACAAGCACCGAAGAAACGCTGTTCCACTCGATGATGATCACTCCCCTAATCGTGGATGAGGAATGCATCGGGATCATCAGTGTGCAAAGTCGTGCACTTTCACGCTATAACGAAAAAGACTTCATGACCTTCCGTTTGCTCTCATCTTATGTGGCAATCGCCTTACAAAATGCAAAGCTCTTTCAAGATGTAGAATACCTGGCAAGTCATGATTTCTTAACTAACATATACAACCGTCGTGAGATTTTCCACTTTGCGCAAAATCACCTGCACAACAACAATGGTGACATGGCGATCTTGCTTCTAGACGTGGATAACTTTAAAATTGTGAACGATACCTACGGCCACATTCTAGGCGATCATGTTCTGCATCATATTGCGCAAACCTTGCAGCAGCAACTGCGTGGTTACGACGCTTTGGGACGCTTTGGAGGAGAAGAGTTCATGATTGTGCTCACCGACGTCAAACGCAATAATCTTCCTCTTATTTGTGAGCGCATTCGTTTTGCAGTCTTGAATACACCATTTATTCAAGACGGTCAAACCATTCCAGTTAGCATCTCCATCGGAGTTCAGTATGTGCAAGACAACAATCTAA
>JBOGAI010000123.1:0-5292 GCA_051655665.1 Erysipelotrichaceae bacterium
TGAACCCACCAGTTCATTGACAGAGAAAGAGGTAGAACACTTATTTGCAATCATCAAGCTATTACGCGAAAAAGGAGTTTCCATCATTTATATCTCACACAAGATGGAAGAAATCAAAGTAATCAGCGATGAGGTAACCATCATGCGTGATGGCAAGTGGGTTGCCACAAAGAATTCTGCTGATGTTACTACGGATGAAATCATCAATTTAATGGTGGGTCGCGACTTAACTGCGCGCTTTCCTGAAAAAACAAATATTCCGGAAGAGGTTATTTTCCGGGCAGAAAATTTGACTGGATTATATGAACCAACAATTCATGATGTATCGTTTGAATTGCGTAAAGGGGAAATTTTAGGGGTTGCAGGGCTTGTGGGCTCTCGCCGCACAGAACTGGTGGAAACCATCTTTGGATATCGTAAACTTGCGCATGGGAAGTTGTTTGTGAGAGGCAAAGAGGTTTTCAACAAAACAACTCACGACGCAATGGACAACGGCTTTGCACTTGTTACGGAAGAGCGACGTGCTACCGGATTGTTTTCCATGCTGCCGGTCAGTTTCAATTCACTCATCGCCAATTACTCAAAATACCAAAATAAAATAGGCTTGATTGACGATAAAAAGGGTCGCGCTGACACGAAGTGGGTCATCGATTCGATGAGCGTCAAAACACCAAGCGAAAAGACCAATATTGGCTCTTTATCCGGTGGGAATCAGCAAAAGGTTATTTTAGGGCGTTGGTTGTTGCGCGACTTGGATATTTTGTTGCTGGATGAACCAACACGAGGAATCGATGTCGGAGCGAAATTTGAAATATACCAATTGATGATCAACTTGGCTGCAAGTGGTAAAGGCATCGTCATGGTATCAAGTGAGATGCCAGAACTTTTGGGGATTTGCGATCGCATTATGGTGATGAGCAATGGACGCCTTGCTGGCATTGTGGAAACCAAAAATACAACTCAAGAAGAAATCTTACGCTTATCCGCGTTGTATTTATAGGAGGGAATGTGAATGGAAAATATTTTAGGGAATGTAAACCGAAAACAAATCAAAGATTTTGTATTGGATCATGCATTGCACTTTATCTTGATTGGGATGGTCATTGCCATCATCATCATCAACCCAAGATTTTTAAATATTACCAACTTGCGTAATATTTTGACCCAATCCTCATTTCGGGTCATTATCGCGCTTGGATTGGGTGGCCTATTGATTACCCAAGGAAACGATTTGTCTGCTGGGCGACAAGTGGGCTTGGCAGCAGTAATCTCAGCCTCATTGCTACAAGCCATCACCTATACCTCACGGATGTACCCTACCTTGCAGGAATTGCCACTTTGGCTGCCGATTTTGTTGGTCGTCGTTGTAGGTGGACTTATTGGCCTGCTCAATGGGATCGTTGTAGCCGTGTTTAAGGTTACACCATTCATTGCAACCTTGGGGATGCAACTGATTATTTATGGAGTATCTTCGATGTATGTGGATCGTCCGCCCCTTGGTGCGCAGCCAATCGGGGGATTGGATCCGAAATTTCTGCAATTTGGAACCGGTTCGATTGGAACCGGAGACTTCCGTATTCCGTATGCAATCCTATACGCAATCATTGCCATCATCGTAATTTCCGTGATTTGGAATAAAACCAAACTTGGGAAAAATATGTATGCCATCGGAGGCAATCCTGAAGCAGCGGCTGTTTCTGGGGTCAATATTGTGCGTAACACCATCGCGATGTATGTCATTGCGGGAATGTTGTTTGCATTTGCTGGGAGCATTGTTGCGGCTCAAACAGGGTCTGCGACCAACAATACCGGTACGGGTTATGAACTTGATGCCATCGCGGCTTGTGTCGTCGGGGGTGTTTCATTCTCAGGAGGAATTGGTACCGTTCGGGGAGTTGTGGTTGGGGTATTGTTGTTCCAACTCATTTCGTATGGATTGGTATTCATCAAAGTCAACCCATATATTCAAATGGTGGTCAAAGGATTAATCATTATTGTTGCAGTTGCAATTGATGGACGCAAATATTTAAAGAAAAAATAAAGCGTAAAATAAATCAGCTCGTCTGATTTATTTTATTTTGTTTAAAGGGGAAAAGATGTATGAATATGAAAATCAAGCAGTTTAAAATGTTGGGGTTTATGATGCTGACCAAGTCCTTCCTAACCACTTTTTTTATCACCACCATGTCGATTTTATTGAAAAATTTGGCACAAATAGATCTTAGTGGGTTTATGATTGCGGAGGTGTTATCCGACCAAAAGGTAACCTTGCTGGATGAACTTGTCTCGGCTTTACAAAATGGCATCAACAATAATGTTTTCGCTGGGTTATTGGGCGTAAGCACGAGCAATGTTGCAGATTTGCTCTCACTTGGCTTGTTTGCAGCGTTCTTTTACTTGGTTATTTATAGTGTATTTGAAGTGGGAAGAGATCGTTATTTGTTGGAAGTTCGCAAGGAACAGTTGGATACCAATCTTGTTTTATATGGCTTCCACAAATCACGCTATCACAAAATTATTTACGCACAATTGATGCGTTATGGAAAAATCGTATTGGGATTGATTTGTGGTATTGTACCTGGGGTATTTTTGATGTATAAGTATCGCTATCTCAATTATGTTATCTGTGACAGTCCGGAACAGAGCATTTCAGAGTGGTTTGAGCGAAACAACGCATTGACCGATGGCCGAATTTGGCATTTGTTTTTACTCGATTGCTCGTTTATCGGGTGGCGCTTGCTGAATTTGTTTACGTATGGAATGTTCAAGTATTTGCTAGAACCTTACTATGTTTGCACAATGGTAGAAGTGTATTGCGCTAGCAAAGCGGCATATGACAAACACGCGGTCAAGCAAACAAGCGGGGCAAAGCGCGAATGGAAGACAAAAACAGCATAACCAATCGATCTACCACTTGCTACTTGAGAAGTCGTCTTGGATGTTTTGGTGAAGTTTGTTTCGTTGCGAAGTTCAAAAGATTGACAAAGCTTTCAAAGTATAGTAAAACTGTTATATATAAAAACGATGATTAGGATAACAGCATATTCACGTTGATCAGAGAGAGAAGTGGCTGGTGAAAACTTCTTGAGACGCATATGACTTACTACCTAGGAGTTGCCCTGGAAACAGTGTGCCGCAGCGTCAGCGTTATGACATGAGTGCATGAGACCGGGTTTCATGAACAAAGGTGGTACCACGAGACTTCGTCCTTTGACGCAAGTCTCTTTTTTTCGTTAAGGAGGAAAAACGATGATTGACATTAAACAAGATGAACGCTTACATACGCTGAATCACTCTGCAGCCCATGTAATGGCACAAGCGGTGAAACGCTTATACCCACACGCAATGCTGTGGGTGGGTCCTGTAATTTCAGAAGGCTTCTATTATGACATTGATTTAGGGAACGACGTCATAAAAGAAGAGGATTTGGCTCGTATTGAAAAAGAGATGAAAAAAATTGCAAAAGACGGAAAACGCATTGTACGCGAAGAAATCGCGAAGGAAGATGCGTTGGAAATGTTCAAGGATGACCCTTACAAAGTGGATTTGATTTCCAACTTGGAAGATGGACAGATCACGGTGTATCGCCAAGGCGATTTCGTGGATTTGTGCCGTGGTCCTCACGTTGAAACCGTAAAAGAGATTAAATACTATAAACTATTGAAGTACAGTGGGGCATATTGGAAAGGCGATGCAAACAATAAAATGTTGCAACGTATTTATGGAGTGTGCTTCGATAGTCAAGAAGCCTTGGATCAGCACTTATATTTGCTTGAAGAAGCCAAAAAACGCGATCACAAAAAATTGGGTCGTGAATTAGAGTTGTTTATGATGAGCGAATACGCACCAGGAATGCCTTTCTGGTTGCCGAATGGTATGATTTTGCGCAATGAATTGGAAAATTACTGGTACCGTGAACACACCAAAGAAAACTATCAATTTGTAAAAACACCGATCATGATGAATCAAGAGCTGTGGGAAACCAGCGGTCACTGGGCAAACTACAAAGACAATATGTATGTTTGTGACGTAGATGATCGTAAATTTGCCATCAAACCAATGAACTGTCCAGGAGGATTGCTGGTCTTTAAAAACTTCTTGCATTCATACAAAGATTTCCCAATCCGTATGGGAGAATTGGGTCTGGTACACCGTCATGAAGCAAGCGGGGCGTTGAACGGTTTATTCCGTGTGCGTTCGTTCACACAAGACGATGCGCATATTTTCATGCGTGAAGATCAAATCGAACAAGAAGTCATTGAATTGATTCATTTCATTGACCGTGTTTATTCCATCTTTGGTTTGACATATTCCATCGAATTGTCAACACGTCCAGAAGAAAAATACATCGGAGACATCGCGGTGTGGGATAAAGCAGAGGCAGCGCTTGCCAAAGCGTGTGAGCATGCAAACCGTCCATACAAAATCAATCCAGGCGATGGGGCGTTTTATGGGCCAAAACTAGACTTCCACATCAAGGATTCTTTGGGCCGTGTATGGCAATGTGGAACCATTCAGTTGGATATGAACTTGCCTGAACGTTTCGACATTACTTACGTTGAAAAAGATGGTTCCAAACAACGTCCGGTCATGTTGCACCGTGTTATTTTCGGTTCGGTGGAACGTTTTATCGGAATCTTGATCGAACACTACGCTGGTAACTTCCCAACTTGGTTGGCTCCTCAACAAGTGAGTGTGATTCCCGTGCACCACGAATTGCACCGCGAGTATGCGAAACAGGTTACGGATTTGTTGTTGGAAAAAGGCTTCCGCGTTAAACTCGACGATCGCAATGAAAAATTGGGCTATCGAATTCGTGAAGCCCAAGTGAAAAAGACCCCAATCCAATTGGTGCTAGGGGATGGAGAAATGGAAGCCAACAGCGTAACAGTTCGTCGTTTTGGTTCAAAAGAGAGCCAAACACTTCGTTTGGAAGACTTTGTTGAAATGCTGACTCAAGAAGTGAAGGAAATGAAATAATGAGGAAGATTGCTGCAATTGCCTTGAGTGCATTACTGTTGGCTGGCTGTTCAATGAACTCCAATCAAACACCGGTATCACTGCTTACACCCAAAGGGGCGCCAAGCGTTGCATTTGTGCAAGCCATCGATAAGAAAAGCGTAGACTGGAAAGCCGTGGATGGTACGGATATCATTACGGCAGAGATGGTGAAACCAAGCCCTTCCTATGATTTGATTGTTGCACCCATCAATTTGGGGGTGAAATTGATGAATAGCGGTGCCCAATACAGCTTAGCTGCTGTGATTAGTTGGGGGAATTTATACTTGGTTG
>JBOGAI010000124.1:0-6873 GCA_051655665.1 Erysipelotrichaceae bacterium
ACCTCCTATTCCCCCATATTCTAACAATTTACGGAAAGGATGCAACTTAGGTTACCAAAAAGCGCAATTATGGGGAAACTCTTCCCTTCAACCAAAAAAACAGCGGTTTTCACCACTGTATTCCTTGCTTGCAAACCAACTGCCATGTTACATGATAGCGATCTTCGATAACGGCATAGATGGTTGTATTTCCTCTTTTTAAAGGCAAATGCACAATCCCACCTTCTTTGAGCAAATGATAGCAGCGTTCCAAAGCATCTACTTCTTTGAACTGAATTTGCAATGCCACTTGGTTACCTCGTTTGAGTTCGCCGACGACATCGGAGAAATTGACCTTTGTCTGATCTATCATTAGCGAGCCAAACAAGACATTGTGTTTGGTAGGATCACTAGGGTCCATTTCCATGTGGATTTCGCTAGCATAAAATACTTTTTCATAAAATAACATGGCTTGTGCACACTGTCCACTCAAGTAGATGTAGGGTTCAATCATATCCATTCCTCCCTTTTTCCATATGTCTATCCTACCACTTTCTACTCAATTTCCAATTATGGTGTTGGCTAAAAGCACAAAAAAAACACCTCCCGCTGAAAGGAGGTGACTGGCTTATCGCTTGATTTTTTGTTTGATTGTTTTCAAGGTTTCATACAAGCGCATGGTCGAAGCATCGATTATGAGGTCAAACTGGCCAACCAGTTCCACTGCATAACCGCTGAAGCCACGTTTAAACAAGTAGACCCCATCTTGGGCCGATACATGTTGGATGCCAAAAAAATTATAGCGAGGATAGCCTTGTTGCACGGCCCCTTCAATCATGTAGTCTTGCAAGAAGTATTGACCGGAAAGCTTCATTAAGTCGTCGTATCCCCCGCTGTGGAAATAGATGACTTCATTGCCGTAGGTAATAAACATAGAGGTTGCCGAAATGACTTGTTCGCCATACTTGGCAATCCATTGGCTGGTTTCTTCCAAGTTGCGTTGCAGCGCATTGAGGTTGTTTTCCACTTCTTTGATGGCCCCTTCGCTGCCCCCTTTTTCCTGCATTTTGGCTTGTTTGGCCAAATACTTGGCTTGCTCGTTTTTCAAGTGGGTTTGATAATCTTTCAAATTCACATCCACAAACAAGAGTTTCGCTTGGTTGTTTGCCAAGGTTTCTTCCAAAAAGACCCTAAAGTACGCCTTGTTTCGATTGTGAAAGGCGCGGCGATCTGAGGTGTGCTCAAGAATTTCATAAAATGCGTCCAAGTCTTCAAGGGTTCCTACTCGGACTTTGCTTTGGTAGCGTTTGGCTGCATTGATTTTATTGCGCGTGTTTTGACGAAACGCTTTAAACAATTCGTTATGGGTTTTGCCTTCCAAATCCAGCCAATAATTCCAACGCGGTTGCTCGTCTTCATACCCTTGCGTAAAGCCATTGTGTACAAAACCCAATTGTTTCAAGGTGTCTACTGCCTGTTCCCCAGCGGGCAACACTTCTACTTGCTCGTCATTTGAATGCAGGGCATAGACTACGTTAGGATCCACGCGTAAATAAAGTGCCTTGTGTTGCTTCAAATACGCTTTGAGTTTTGCGACAAAGGTTTGGACCAATGCAGCATCGGTGAAATCAATCAAAAAGCCACGTGGGGCATAAAAGCGTTTTTTGCCCAGAAAGCCTGCTGATTCGATGAGTAGCGTTGCCGCAACTACTTCCCCTTGGTCGACCAAACCGACCAAATGCACGACTTCTCCAAGTCGTTCTCGAATATGTTTGGTTGCAAGAGATTGGGAAAAATGATTGTATGAGGAGTGCTGCGCGAAGGAAGCATAGACGTCTTCGCTTAATACTTGCCATTCCATGTGTTAGCCTCTTTCTCGTTTCAGCAGCTTGCGCAGTGCTGGGGCCAAAGTATGATAAGCCCAGTAAAGCGGCTTGTTGAAGACAAGGTCAAATTCACCCAAAAACTCCAAATACGTTCCACCCAGACGCTTCTTAAACAAGTAAATGCCATAGATGGGGTTTTTCGGATCGGGGTTGCCGGTTGTGCCAAAGAAGTCAATTAACGCAAAGCCTTGATCCTTCATGTCTTGAATGATTTGATAATAGACATAATAGTTCCCATTCAACTCACGCAACAAGTCGTTGTTGCCTCCATGTACCGTCCAGGATTTGTTGCCATATTTGACGGTAATGATGGACGTCAAAATGACTTCAGTATGCTGCTGGGCAATGGTTTCATAGTGGCCAATTTCCTTTTCCAATTTTTCTTTTTGAACCAAAAGATCTTTTTTCTTGCCTTCGCTCTTGGCTTTTTGGGCTTCTTCCGATAAGGTTTTGATTTTTTCTTGAGTCATGCCAATCAACTCGGAAAGATTAATGCTTGCAAAATACAAATCCGTCATGTCCGCTTTTCCTAGAATGGAATAGAAGTCACGGTAATAGGCATCTTGTGCACTGTCAAATCCAGCGCGGTGGGCGGTTTCGTGCATGAGTTCCACAAACTGATTCAAGTCCTCACTGCTGCCTTTGTATACTTTGCATACCGGCGTGCGATTTAGGATTTTACGAGTTGTCGCATGCAAGTTTTTGTGGATTGTTTCCTTATCTTGCGTCAAATCCAAGCGAAACGTAAAGCGCGGTTGCGCATTTTCGAAGTCTTTGTTGAACCCGTGGTGATGAAACCCTAGGTCGATGAGTTTGTTGAAAAGAGGATAATTGTTGTGCTCATTTACAATCTCATTGCCTTGGTCATCGATTTCGCGCAATGCGATGTCGGGATCCATTTTAAAGAAAACCCCTTTGTGTGCTTTGACATAGCTGGCAATCGCATTTACAAACGCTTCAAGCAAGGCATGATTTTGATAGTCCAATACCATCCCACGTTGGGCATAGAAGTAGGTAAACATGCCTTTGGCCAAACGTTTTTCTAGCAACAAACAGGTTGCCACCAGCGTTCCCTCTTGTTCCATTCCAACATAATGTGCGCGATAGCCATGGGCTTGTTTCAATTCTCCAAATGCATAGCTTTGCATAAAATGCGATTTTGGATGCCCACTGACAAAATGTTCATAGCGAGTTTGTTCGACGTTTTCAATAAATGTATACACCATAAGCATGACTCCTTTACTTCCAATAGTAGCTATATTGTATCATAGCCGCCCTGCATGCACAACGCACACAAAAAAGACACATCCCACAATGGGATGTGTCTATGTGTTCAAGCGTACACTCTAGTCCTGGTTGCTTTCATAGATGGCGATTCCCAAAAAGACCAAAGGAACGATCAAACAAGCCAGTAAAGCTTTGAATAAAAAATAGAGGAACACGACACCACTGTCTGTGATATCCATATTGATGAAAAAGTACCATAGCATCGTAACGCCCCCTTTTTCTCATTTTAGCGATTCCTCATTTTTTTTCAACTATGAGCCTTCTTTCCTGCGAATACCGGACAACAAAAAAAATGCCTTTTCGGCATTTTGTTTCTCGACTTATTCATTGGTGGAGGTGAGGAGAGTCGAACTCCTGTCCAAAAATCGTCCCACGTACAAACGTCTACAGTTTAGTCTGTATTAGATAACAAGTCCTTGCCACAGACAGGCGGTACTTGTGTTGCTTGTTTGAGATTGTCGGGAGTTTTTCACAAGCTTTATTACTCCTTATTCTTTGTAAGTGATACCTAGGTTAGCCCAAAGACCAAACACCCACTAGGCAGCTGCAGATCAGTGTTTAGATCAATTAAGCAGCGAATGCGTAATTTGTTTTTCCAGTTATTTTTGATAGCCTTTACGTAGCCACACGACTGCAGTTCATACCAAACAAATCCTTGTCGAAACCATGACACCCCCATGAATACATTTAAAGTATATCAAAAAGCCCCCATCAATACAATAGGATTGACCATCCACCATGCGCTTTCGCTTCATGCTTATCCAGCGCACATTGCGCAAGCTGCACTCCATGATTTAGGGGCCCTCTTGATTAAAACCGATGTTTCATTGCTTTTTGAATTTCACGTTGCGCAGACTTTTCTTTTTCCACACTACGCTTGTCATGCAACTCTTTTCCTTTGGCTAAGGCAATTTCTAGTTTTGCCATTCCATTATAGAAGTACAAGCTGATTGGTACAATGGTATACCCTTTGAGCTTGACTTGTTGTTGCAACTTTTTGATCTCACTTTTGTGCAACAACAATTTGCGCTCGCGCGTCTCATCATGGTTAAACCGGTTACCAAACGCATATGGGGGAATGTGCATTTGTTTGATGTATGCTTCATGATCAACAAAGGAAATAAACGCATCCTTTAATTGGCAATGCCCTTGACGCAAGCTTTTGATTTCCGTACCCAATAGTACCAACCCGGCTTCGAAACGTTCTTCCAAGTAGTAGTCATGACTTGCTTTGCGATTTACGGCAACTATTTTTTTATTACTCATATTTCTCCTATTCCAACACCAAGTACTGCGTGCCCATAATTTCTTGGGCCAGTGCTTTGATCCCTGCAACGCTCATTTGTGGAAATTGCCCTTTTAAGGCATGACGTTGCATTTGTTCTTCGGTGTAATCTTTCAATAAATATGTTTTGAAGTTACGATACCAACCACCAGAGAATTCATAATGCGTGAACGTCGGAATCATTCCTACGTTTTCGATGGACTTTTCACCGGTTGTACGATTCACGACAAACTCCATTTGCAAAGCGCCTCCTAGCATTCGCTCCGGACGATCTTGTGCGGAGAGGAAATTGCCCAAGGAATAGGCCACAACCGTCTTTTGTTCTTCCCCAATGACTTCAATGGGTTGGATTACATGGGGATGGTGCCCCACAATGACATCCACCCCAAGGCCATTCAAATAATGCGCCAAATCCTTTTGTTCCGCATTGGCTTGGGTTTGATACTCATTTCCAAAATGCAAGGAAACCAAAACAAAATCCACCTCTGGTTTCAAGCGTGCCACATCGGACGCCATTTTTTCGCGGTCGATCAAATCGATTTTATACTCTGAACCTTGTGGCAACACAAAGCCATTGAGTCCATAGGTATACCCCAACAAGCCGAAGCGAATGCCATTGCGTTCGATGATGGTCAATTCTTCGCTTTTTTCCGGGGTGGCATGAATGCCCGTCACTTTGATTTCGGGATACTGATTCCAAAACGTGATGGAATTGTCAATGGCTTGCAAACCACGGTCCAAAGTGTGATTGGTCGCATGGTTGATCCAATCAAACCCCGCATTTACGACCGCCGTTCCAATTTCCCATGGCGAGTTGAACGCAGGATAATGCGACAATCCGATTTGTGAACCCCCTAAAATGGTTTCTTGATTCAAAAAAGCCAAATCCGCTCCTTGTGTCAATGCATTGGTATGTTCATAGATGGGATCAAAGTGCATCTTGTACGTAGGATCGGCATAGATGGCAGAGTGAATTAAATTATCCCCCACCCCAATAAAGCTCGCGCGCTCGATGATCTCTTCTTTGGGTTCTTCCGGTTTGGGCTTTTCTTCCACCGGAGGAATCTCATTTGGCTTTTCCTGTGCAATGGCACAGCCACTGAGCAACAGTGCCAAAAGCAATATCCCAATACGTTTCATGATATTCCCCTTTCATTCGATTCTATTTGATGATTACAAAATCAATTTGTCGTTTGTAGCGTGAGGCATCCACGACTTTAACCTTAACCTTTTGACCCATTTTGTACGTTTTTTGATTGGCGCGTCCCACCAAACGTTTGGTCGTTTCTTCAAAGACATAGTAATCATCCGTTAAGGTTGAGATGTGTACCAAGCCTTCCACCGTGTTTTCCAATTCCACAAAGATACCAAATTTGGTAATGGATCCAATGACCCCTTCATAGGTTTTGCCAATGTGTTTTTCCATGTACTCTGCTTTCTTCATGTCATCCACGGCACGTTCAGCATCCACGGCCTTACGTTCACGCAAACTTGCCTGAACGGCTGCCTCTTCAATCCATTGCTCGTCTTGTTGCATGGTTTGCGGTTCCAATTGGTGTTCAAAGACATATTTGTGCAACATGCGATGGACCACTAAATCAGGATAACGGCGAATGGGGGAGGTAAAGTGGGTATATTCTTGCAAAGCAAGACCAAAGTGACCCATACACTTACCATCATAGCGTGCCTTTTGCATCGCGCGCAACATGTTATTCGCCAAAACATCGTAATCAGGATCGTTTTTCGCATCTTGAAGCATCTTTTGCAGCTGCACCGGACGAACCGTGCTGACACTGCCTTTCCACTTGTGTCCCAAAACCGTTGCGATTTTAACAAAATCGCGCATTTTTTTCACGTCTGGACTTTCATGGATTCGATACATCGAGGGCAACTCTAGCCATTTGGTATGCGCCGCCACGGTTTCATTGGCTGCGACCATGAAGTCTTCTATCAATTTTTCGGCTTCATAGCGTTCGCGCACCACAACATCCACGGCGCGTCCCTTCTTGTCAACGAGCACTTTGCCTTCCTTGGTATCAAAGTCGATCGAACCTAGTTTTACGCGACGTTTGCGAATGATGCGGGAGCATTTGTAGGCATTGTCCACAAGCTCTACAATATGCGCATAACGCGTACGCATTTCTTCGTTGCGACGAATCATTTCATTGACTGCACGGTACGTCATGCGTTCGCAAGAGCGGATGACACTTGGATAGATTTGATAGGCCATCACTTCTCCTTTGGTGTCGATATCCATCGAACAGGTGATGGTCAAACGGTCTACATTGGGATTGAGCGAACAAATTCCATTGGACAAAACATGTGGCAACATGGGCACGACACGATCGACCACATAGACGCTAGTGCCGCGTTGGTACGCTTCCAAATCAAGGGGTGAATTTTTGGTGACATAGTGCGAAACATCGGCAATGTGCA
>JBOGAI010000125.1:0-2900 GCA_051655665.1 Erysipelotrichaceae bacterium
AAAGAGTACAGCCCTTGATGAGAAGATCGGCTACTATGGTGAACGCGTGGTGCTGAAGGCCCAAATGCTGGGCCTGAATACGTGCTGGGCCGCGATGACTTTCAACAAAGGGGCCATCAAAAGCAAACTCAAAATCGGCAAGGATGAAAAACTGGTGTGTGTATTGGCGCTAGGCTATGGCGCAACCCAAGGGAAACCTCGCAAAAGCAAAACCATCCAAGCGGTGTGCAAGGAAGCAGGAAGCCTACCAGCATGGTATCAAAAAGGCATTGAATGTGCCCTTTTGGCCCCAACCGCAATGAACCAGCAAGCGTTTGCCTTTTCCCGTGTTGACCACAAAGTAAGCGTCAAAGCGACCAAAGGCTTTTACTCCAAAGTGGATTTGGGCATCGTGAAGTATCATTTTGAAGTAGGGGCGGAAAGCGAAACGTTTGAGTGGGAATGATGAACGAAATAAAAACGGAACTACCAATGGGTAGTTTTTTTGTTCACGTTTTGGGTTGCACTTTGATTCAAGCTTGTTATGATGGGGGCGAATCGGGATGGCCGTAGGCCATCAGAACAGGAGCAACACAGATGGAAGAGCTAAAATGTCCGGTAACGGGAAGAAGCAATGCCACGCAATCAGGTGGAGGAACGCAAAACAAGGATTGGTGGCCCGATCAATTGAATTTGAAAATCCTAGCCCAAAACTCTGCATTGACAAATCCGATGGCAGAAGGGTTTGACTATGCCTTAGCCTTTTCTCAGCTGGATTTGGACCAAGTCAAAAAAGATTTGTTTGCGCTCATGGTCGATTCCAAAGAGTGGTGGCCAGCAGACTTTGGGCATTATGGACCATTGTTTATTCGTATGGCTTGGCACAGTGCGGGTACCTATCGAATCCAAGATGGTCGCGGTGGTGCGAGTGATGGAACCCAACGCTTTGCCCCCCTCAACTCGTGGCCTGACAATGCCAATTTGGACAAAGCGCGGCGTTTGTTGTGGCCCATCAAGCAAAAGTATGGAAAAGCGCTCTCTTGGGCCGATTTGATGATCTTGGCGGGGAACTGTGCACTAGAATCCATGGGTGTTCAAACCTTTGGTTTTGGGGGTGGCAGAGAAGATGTGTGGGAACCGCAAGAAGATGTGTATTGGGGTTCGGAAACAAAATGGTTGGAAGACAAACGCTACAGTGGCGAACGCAGTCTGGAAAATCCATTGGCAGCCGTTCAAATGGGACTCATTTACGTCAATCCAGAAGGACCAAATGGCGTACCCGATGCGCTGGCTTCTGGGCGTGACGTACGGGAAACCTTTGGACGCATGGGGATGAATGATGAAGAAACCGTCGCCCTTATTGCCGGTGGACATACCTTTGGAAAATGCCATGGTGCCGGGCCAGCGAGCCATGTCGGGCCAGAACCCGAAGCTGCCCCACTAGAACAAATGGGACTAGGCTGGGCAAGCAGCTTTGGCAGTGGCAGTGGAAAAGATGCCATCAGCAGTGGACTGGAAGGAGCATGGAAACCCAATCCGACGCACTTTGATATGGGGTACCTGGAAACCCTATTCAAATACGATTGGAATTTGGTGAAAAGTCCTGCAGGGGCCTTCCAATGGGTACCAAGTGATCCCGATGCTGCCAATAGCGTCGAGGATGCCTTTGATCCAACCCGAAAACATGCACCGATGATGACAACGGCGGATTTGTCCTTGCGCATGGATCCCCACTATAAAGTCATCGCACTGCGCTTTTTGGAACATCCCGCTGAATTTGAGGATGCCTTTGCTCGTGCGTGGTTTAAACTGACCCACCGTGATATGGGGCCAAAGTCTCGGTATTTGGGCAAAGAAGTGCCAAAGGAAGAATTGTTGTGGCAAGATCCGATTCCTGTAAGAGACTATGAACTCATTGAGGAAAAAGACGTGGAAGCGTTGAAAACACAACTGCTTTCCAGCGGATTGAGCATTGCGCAAATGGTGAAGGTAGCGTGGGCAAGTGCGTCCACCTATCGCAATTCCGATAAACGTGGTGGTGCAAATGGGGCAAGAATTCGGTTGGAACCGCAAAGAAGTTGGGCGGTCAATGAACCTGAATCACTGCAAGCAACACTGCAGGTGTTAGAAGCAATTCAAACGCAATTCCAACAAACCCATCATAAAACGGTATCGATGGCCGATCTGATTGTTTTAGCAGGCAGTGCTGCCGTGGAAAAAGCGGCAAGCAATGCGGGTGTTGCCGTGAAAGTAGCCTTTATGCCAGGTCGCACGGACGCTTCACAAGAACAAACGGACATCCATTCATTTGCCGTACTTGAACCAAAGGCGGATGGGTTTCGAAACTATGCTAGTGGTCATTATGCGAAATGCGCCGAAGTGATGCTTGTGGACCGTGCACAGTTGTTGGGTTTGACTGTCGTGGACATGACGGTTTTAATTGGTGGCTTGCGCGTGCTTGGTGCCAACGTGAACCAATCCCCTGAGGGGGTCTTCACAGACCAAGTGGATACTTTATCCAATGAGTTCTTTGTGCATGTATTAGACATGGAAACGCAGTGGAAACCAACAACCGAAGAAGGGGAACACTTCATTGGAATGAGTCGCAGCAGCCAACAAGTTCAATGGAGTGCAAGCCGTGTGGATTTGGTCTTTGGATCGCATTCTCAACTGCGAGCCATTGCGGAAGTATATGGTGCGGATGATGGATTGATTCCATTCATCCACGACTTTGTTCGTGCATGGAACAAGGTCATGAATGCAGACCGATTTGATGTGAGAAGATAACAAAAAAAAGAGCCGATGTTTACAGGCAAAAAAATATCAAAGAGCAGCAATGCATATCGTGTTGTTGCTCTTTTTTCTGTGCTTTCTGTTCGAAACTAAATGGAGATGCACAAAAAAAAGACAAAATGCGGTTG
>JBOGAI010000126.1:0-10611 GCA_051655665.1 Erysipelotrichaceae bacterium
TTGTGCATTGTACAGGGCAAAGGTTGCACCGTGCAATGGAATCACACCGTGATACAGGTCAACTTTATGGACGATCAAGTCACCATACTCGTATTTGTAGTTGATGACGTTGACTTCTAATACTTCATCTTTTTCATCAATCACAATCATCTTGCGGTTGGTGTTTAAGATGTACCCAGCAGGCGCTGCCAATTCTTGATAGTAATAGGTACCTTCTGGCAAGTTTTCAAATACCGCAACTCCGTTAATGGTTGTTGCGGTAAACAATGGTTCGGATGCATCTAGGCTGTCGAATAAGCCAAATACGGCTCCATCCAACAAGCAATCGCATTCGCTCCATTTGTAAATCTTCAACGTTCCCGTAATCATATCTGGGGTGTTGTAGAAATACAACACTTCACCCGCTTCCCCTAGCGTAATGGTTTGATCTGTGTCATCCAAGAGGTAGCCCTCTGGTGCAGAAAGTTCCCCTACGGTATAGGTGCCGATTGGCAAGGCGTTGAATTCGACTTTACCCGATGCATCACTGATTGCAGTGGCATCCGGTGTATCGTCACGGGTTGTGCCCAACCACAAGCCAAAGGTTGCCCCGGCCAATGGTACATTGTCGCTGCCGGCAATGTATTTCATGATCCAAATGTTGCCTTTATACAAATCGTTGTCAATTTGGGTCTTGCTTGAATCTTGGTAGGTTACGACGCCGTCTTCGTCTACACTGAAGTACACCTTGCTATCATCAAGCATATACGCAGGATGTGTCTTGGTTTCCATAATGTAGAAGTCTCCGGCATACGTTTCATACCCGGTTGTATCCAGGTACCCTGCACTGGTCAAACCAAAGGTTGCCAAAGCAGTGTTTGCAGGATAAGTTGTTCCATTTACCCCTTTGTATTCGTTTACGTTGTAAAGGGTAAATTCAATTTGTTCGTACACTTGCGCTGGTGTCAAAGTGAACAAAGGATGGTCTTCCAATACTTTTGGAAGGGTAATGGTGAGTGGGGTTGGAGTTGGTGGTTCCACACAACGTTCATACCAGCTGACCATTTGCCAGTCTCGTCCATAGTCTTCCCCTTCGCCCCATGCGGTTTCTTCACGTGTTCCATCTGGTCCATCATAGTTCATCGCAGCGTGCAAAGAGAAGTAGAAGCGGACATCGAGATCCAATTCTTCATCCAAATCCGCAAGCGGAATGACAAAGGTATATTGGGTTGCATTGTCAAAGCTTTGTTTGTAAGGCATTTGTCCTGGGGCATTTTCAATGTCGCCAATGCTGCTTGCAAAGTCCAAATGCAATTCGTCAAAGCTCCAGTATTGAGCGGCTTGCACAAAGATGTACAGATGTTCGCCATCATCCCAAACGGTGATGTCGCCTGCATCAAAGTGTTGGCCGGCAATCAAATCGATAAAGCGTGTGCCACAATACAAGACATCATTGATTGCGTTGACTTCTACGATTTGGCCTTCTTCTTCGATGGTCACTGCAAAGCGACCTGGAATCAAAGCATGGCCCAAAGGAGCAGAAAGTTCTTCGTAATAATAGGTGCCCAGTGGCAATTCTTCAAAGCGTACCATTCCGTTGACGCTGACTCCGGTAGCAAGTGGGGTTTGAGCGTCCATTGAGGAATACAATCCAAAGATTGCGCCATCGAGTGGCTGTTCAAAGGCGTTCCATTTGTAAATAACCAGTTCGCCGACCAGCACTTCCACATCGTTGTAGAAATACAACATTGCGCCATCTTCACCAAGGGTAATGGTTTGGTCATTGACGTCGACCACATACCCATCAGGGGCAGAAAGTTCACCAACGGTATAAGTACCAACAGGCAAGTCTTCAAATACGACATGACCTTCGCCATCGCTGGTGCCCATCATCACTGGATCGCCACTGCGTGTGGAGCCCATCCACAATCCAAATACAGCACCCGCTAAGGTTTCCCCATCGGTATCGCTGATGTATTTGTGGATCATCAAATCGCCTTTGCGTAGTCCATTGTAAATATTGGTTACACTGGAATCGGCATAGGTTACATTGCCCATCAAGTCTACACTGAAGTAGATCTTAGTGGTGTTCAAAATAAAGGAAGGATGGGTTTCGCTTTCGACAATGTAGAAGTTGCCAGGATAGGTTTCGTATCCGGTAGTATCCAAATAGCCATCATCACTCATCTTGAAGGTTGCCAACAAGCTTTCTGCTGGATAGGTGGTTCCATTTGGTGCCAAATACGCATCCGCACTGTACAATTCAAAGCGAATCATCGAATACACGTCTTCATTCGGTACAGTAAACAACGCATTGGTTTCCAGTACTTTTGGAAGCGTGATGGTGAGTGGTCGAGGGATTGGGTTGTTGACGAGTGTCACTTCAATCCATTCTTCCGCTTCATCAATGGTAAAGGCAGTGCGCCCAGTCAGGGTTTGATAGCCTGTTGGAGCACTGAGTTCTTCGTAGTAGTACGTACCTTCTTCCAAATCCGAGAAGATCACATACCCATTTACGATTGGGGCACTCATCAGTGGAGTAGTGGCATCCATCGAATCATAGATTGCAAATACGGCACCATCGAGTGGGTTTTCTTTGTAATCGACTTTGTTGATGCGCAAGGATCCATAGATGCGAGCAGAGTCGTAGAAGCTTGCTTTTTCGCAATCTTCATTCACAATGACGATTTGATCCGGTGCATCCATTTTAAAACGGTCTGGAACACTGAGTTCGCCCACGGTATACGTACCATATGGCAAATCCTCAAATCGTACTTGTCCATATTCATCGCTGCGTGCAGTAAGAACAGGATCGCCAACGCGTTCATCCCCGAGCCATAAGCCAAAGGTTACGCCTTCTAGCGGTTGTCCATCTGTATCTTTGATGTATTTGGAAATCAAGATGTCCCCTACTTTCAAGACATTGAGAATGCTAGTCATGTTAGGGTCATCATAGGTTAGCTCACCAAACAAATCCACACTGAAGTACATCTTGTTGGTATTGAGTTTGTAAGCTGGGTGTGTGCTGTATTCTTGCAAGTAGAATTCACCTGGATAGGTTTCATAATCACCCGTATCGATCATACCGTTGCTGTCCACGTTGAAGGTTGCCAACAAGGCATCGGCTGGATACATTGTTCCATCAGGTGCTACATAGTCACTTGCAGCATACAAGCGGAAGGAAATCATCGCGAATACCTCAGAATCTGGGATACTGAAGAAATCGTGACGTTCAAGTTGTTTTACAAGGTCGATGGTGAGCGGTTGAGGGATTGGGTTGTTGACCACACTCACTTCAATCCATTCATCGGCTTCGTCAATGGTAAAGGCAGTGCGTCCACTGATTGGTTGATAGCCAGCAGGCGCTGCAAGTTCTTCGTAGTAGTAGGTGCCTTCTTCCAAATCAGAGAAGATGACATATCCGTTTACGATTGGAGCACTTGTAATAGGAGTAGTGGCATCCATGGAATCATAGATGGCAAAGATCGCTCCATCAAGTGGGTTTTCCAAATAATCGACTTTGTTAATCCGCAAAGATCCAAAGATACGAGCGGAGTTGTAGAAAGAAATACGGGTTCCATCTTCATCAACATAGATGTTTTGATCTGGCGCATCCATTTTGTAAAGGTCAGGAACAGCAAGTTCGCCCACGGTATACATGCCAATTGGCAAATCTTCGAAGAGCACTTGTCCATATTCATCACTTACCGCAGTGCGTAATGGTTCCCCATCACGTTCCTCCCCGAGCCATAAGCCAAAGGTTACGCCAGCAAGTGGCATTCCGTCTGTGTCTTTGACGTATTTGGTTACGTAAAGATTGCCTTTGCGCAACCAGTTGTCGATTTGCGTAATCGATTCATCGTCATACGTTACCGTACCAAACAAATCCACTCTAAAGAAGACTTTGTCGGTATTGAGCAGATACGCATCATGGGTTTTGCTTTCCACCAAGTAGAAGCTGCCAGGATAGGTTTCATAGCCCGAAGTGTCGATCATACCATCTACGCCAACGTTGAAGGTAGCCAATAGGCTGTCTTTTGGATAAATGGTTCCATCTGGGGCAACGTATTCTTCATTGCTGTACAATTCAAATTGAATGGCCGCATACACAATGCCAGGTTCGACCAAGAAGTAAGGATGTTCTTCCAATACTTTTGGAAGCATGATCTTCAAGGCTTGTGGTACTGGTTTGTTTACAACGGTCTTGGTAATGACTTCATTTGGTTCATCAATGGTAATGGCGGTGCGTCCTTTGACAAATGTATAGCCATCCGGTGCACTGACTTCTTCATAGTAGTAGGTACCTTCTGGTATGTTTTCAAAGACGGCAACCCCATTCACACTGGTTGCACTCATAAATGGCGTTTCATCGTTGAGATTTGCATAAAGGGCAAAGACTGCACCGTTTACGGCTGCTCCGCGATGATCCACTTTGTTGAGTTGCAATGTACCATAGAATTTTAGAGTGTTGTAGAAGGACAGGCTTGCCCCATTTTCCCCTAGGCTTACGCTTTGGGCAGGTGCATCCATTTTATATGCTTCTGGCACACTGAGTTCTTTGATGAGGTATTCTCCGAAAGGAATGTTTTCAAACACTGCATATCCCGTTGCATCACTGGTTACGGTATACGCAGGATCTCCCAAGCCTTCTGGATTGTCAAACAAACCAAAGACGACACCTTCAATTGGAGTAGACGTTCCTTTTTGGTATTTGTACACTTCAATGTTTGCTTTGCGCAAAAGGTTGTCTATTGTGGTGACACTTGGATTGTCGTATACGACTTCCCCGTTGGCGTTGACGTCAAAGTAGACTTTGGTGTCATTTAGCACGTATGCAGGGTGGGTTTTGGTTTCCATAATATAGAAGGAACCCGCGTAGGTTTGATATCCGCTAGTGTCAATTGTGCCATCACTGTGTAGCGTGAAGGTCGCAAGTAGGGTATCCGGTTGATACTGAGTACCATTTGGCGCAATGTACACTTCATCGCTGTACACGCTGAATTCAATGGAAGGATACACCTCACTTGGATCCAACGCAAAGAGTGGATGGGATTCCAAGAATTTCTTCAATGTTAAGGTGAGGGTACGTGGAATGCGGTTGTTGATGACCGTGAATTCCACAACTTCATCTTTTTCATCAATGGTAAAGGCAGTGCGTCCATTGACTTTGGTATAGCCCGTAGGTGCACTGAGTTCTTCGTAGTAATACGTACCTTCTGGTAGGTTTTCAAACAAGGCAACCCCATCCATGCTGATCGCGGTACGCAATGGGGTTTCATCATCAATGTTTTGATAAACTGCGAAAAGAGCCCCATCTAGTGGCATTTCGTAGTTGTCCCATTTGTAAATTTTAAGTGTACCATAGTAGGTAATGCGCGAGTTGGAAAACTGCAGACTTGCGCCCCCTTCTTGTAGGCTCACTTGTTGATCGGGTGCGTCCAGGTTGAATTTGGTTGGAACGCTGAGTTCCCCAACGGTGTACACCCCAAAAGGCAAGTCGGTAAAGCTTGCTTGACCATTGGCATCGCTGGTAGCGGTGGCGATGGCTTCGCCATTACGACCTTCCCCTGCCCACAAGCCAAAAACGACCCCGGCAAGTGGTGTGGTGGTTTCACTAATGTATTTTTGAATGTTGATGCTGGTTCGTTTTAGCGTATTGTTTACAGTTGTCGTACTTGGGTTGTCGTACGTTACGACACCATTTTTGTCCACACTAAAATGAATATTGATTGCACTTGGGGTATACGCAGGATGCGTTTGGGTTTCAACCAAATAGAAGGCTCCTGCAAACACCAAGAATCCACCGGTAACAAGTGCACCTGAACTGTTCACACCAAAAGTAGTCAAGGCGCTGTTTGCAGCGTAGGTGGTACCGTTTGGCGCGGTATAGGTGTTTTTGTTGTACAAAGTGAAGCGAACCGCTGCGAATACATCGGCTGCGCTGACACTGCTGAGTGGACTAATTTCCACTGTCTTATTGATATTCAGGTTCAATGGAACGGGTTGTGGTGGCAATTCACAGCGGGTGTATGAATTATACATCCACCAGCCCCCACCTCCACCAGGGGTTCCATTTCCCCAACCGGTTTCTTGTCTTTGCCCGTCTTGTCCACTGTAGTACAAGTTGGCATGGAAAGCAAAATACACCGTTTCTTCTGGACCAAGACCAATCGAAGCGAGTGGAATGGTAAAGGTATATTGGGTTGCTTTCGGATTAAAACTTTGAGAATATGGCATTTGACCCGGCACATTGGTCAACAAATTGGCACTGTCTTTGATGTCCAAATGCAAAGTGTCAAAAGACCACCCGGTCGCGGTCACGAGTTTAAAATACAAATTCGTCCCATCATCCCATATCGTGATATCTCCCGCATCGTAGTTCTGTCCGGCGATCAGGTCGATCGTCTTAAGTCCACAAGCGTAGGGCTCTGTTGTTGCATAGGTCTGTTCTACCATCGTCGTACTCAAACCCACTATGGTAGCAAATGACACCATGACTTTGAGAGCTTTCTTAAGCCATCGCATATGCATACTCCTTTCGTAGTTCCCACTACTTGAAATTGTCGTGCGCTACGTCCTTGACAAGGCCTATTTATGAACCCCACGACAGTTTCCTTGCCTACATCATAGGGCGTAAGAATAGAAATTATAGTGGGTAGCATGCATACTTTTTTTTAGTTTTATTCGTGATTTATTCAAGTGTATACTCAAAAACATTTACATTCTATTCATGAACCATTCATTTCTCATTCATAAAAAAGTAAAAAAAAACCGATGGAAAACGTTCCATCGGATCAATAAAATACGGTTAGGATTTGTGTTTTTGACTCATAAACGGCAACAAAATCATGGAAACCAATCCCATGGCAAACGCATTGTTGTACAAGGACATGTAGCCGTGCAAGATGGCCGTATTGGCCACGATGATGTCGTGCGCAAAGCCAAAGAAAATGGCTACCAAAATGCCATAGCGTTTTGTCACAGGGGCTAGACCGGTGACAAACAAGGCGGTGATGATGGGCCCTACCTGAGAGAGTGCACCCGACCCCTTTGTGACAAAGGTGGTGAGCGTAACCCCTAGCATCAGTGGCCAAATGTTGCGGATGCTTTTGCCAAAGGCGCCAAAACCGGCCACCGTAAAGATCCCGGCCATGACCGGACCATTGATGGTCCCGCCCATCGCCAAGACATACAAGGTGGAAAACAGACCCAAAAACCCAACGTTGAACAGGGTTTCTCCATAACCAAAACGCACGACATAGTCACAGGTTTCCTTGGTTTTCAGCACCGAAAAATGCTCGTCGCTGTGGGCTTCCCACAACCCATAAATCATAAGCAAGCCGAAAATGAGTATGAGCAGCAAGATGAGTTCCCACTGCACACTGTTCAAAATGACACCATCGTGTTTGGAAAGATTCAAACCAAAGGCTTTCGCCAAGGAAAACACGAAGATGAGTACAAAGCCCAAGGTAAAACCAACATTATATAGAATAAGCGAATCGTGCAGTTTTTTGACATACCCACTCATATGCAAGGTGGCCATTCCGATGCCAATCCCAATCAACGTTGCAATGAGCAGTGAGGACCAACCCGCAAAGGAAAACGAGTTGATGAATACCGCCACCGCGGGTGCGGCTGCCGTAGCAAACATGGCAATCGGCAGTACGTCTTTCATGCGTTTTTTCTCAATGGCCGCCATCAGCAAGACCCCGATAAACGGAGGCCAGATGGTAAACAAGGTTTTCCCGAAAAAGGCGAACCCAAATACGGTGAGCAAACCGGCAATGTCAATGCCATTGAGTTCACTTTTGAAAAAACGCAAAATGGCCAATAGCAACAAGACAATGAGTCCCGTATTGACAAAGCTTCCTCCCAGACCGATGGCCATCAAGTCTGAGATCAACAAACCATGATGCGTTACGACATCAAAGATTTCCCCAAGCAAGGTTTCCCAGTGCGGGGTAAAAACAAAACCCAAAACGATGGTGAGCAAGGCAAGTATCGTAAAGGGGCGATAACGTGTTGTAAACATATTCCCTCCATAAAAAAGGGGAAGAAGTCTTCCCCACACTTGTTATTTGGTATACCAGTTTTTCAAAAAGCTTGGTAAATCTGCGATGGCAATTTCTTGGTTCGCGCTTTCACGACGTCCACGCACTTCCACGATGCCCTCGGCTGCTTTTTTCCCAACGGTAATGCGCAGTGGCAATCCGATGAGTTCCATGTCTTTGAATTTTACGCCCGCACGTTCGTTGCGATCGTCCAACAAGACATCGTAGCCGGCTTGTTTCAACGTTTTGTACAACGTCAATCCCACTTCGTTTTGCACTTCGTCTTTGCTGTTGGCAATGACGATGCCCAAATCAAACGGAGCGACTGCGTTTGGCCACATAATGCCAAAGTCGTCGTGGTGTTGTTCTACGATGGCCGCCATACAACGACCCAATCCAATGCCATAGCATCCCATCATTGCAGGATGCAATTGGTTGTTGGCATCAAGGTAGTTCAGCCCCACGCTTTCGGAGTATTTCGTACCCAGTTTAAATGTATTTCCCACTTCGATTCCTTTTTTGAACACAAGGTGAGTGCCACAGTTTGGACACACATCGCCCTCACTGACTTCGGCAATGTCGCCCACTACATCCGCTGTAAAGTCGCTAAGATTTACATTGGTGAAGTGGTAGTCGGTCTCGTTGGCACCGGTAATGAAATCTGCCATGTTCGATACTTCCGCATCCATCACGATGGTACACTTCAAGTTTACCGGACCCGCAAAGCCGACCACGGCTTGGGTCAACTGTTCCACGTCGTAGAAGTTGGCCAATTCCAAATTGTTGACGTTCAACAATTTTTTCGCTTTGGTTTCGTTTAGTTCACGGTTTCCGCGCAACAAGAATGCAACAAGTTGTCCATCCGCTTGATAAATCAGCGTCTTGACAAAGGAATCCGCACTTTTCCCAAAAAAGGCAGCGACTTCATCGATGGTTTTTGCTTGTGGTGTGTGCACTTTTTCCATCGCGTTGCCACTTGGTGTTTCGGTTGCGACACGGTTGATGACGGGTGTAATTTCCAAGTTGGATGCATAATCACAAGAATCACACAACACCAACACGTCTTCTCCGATTTCGGAGATGGCTTGGAATTCTTCGGAAAGCATTCCGCCCATCGCCCCCATATCCGCTTGTACGATTTTATATTCTAAGCCCATGCGATCAAAAATGTTTTTGTACGCATCAAACATCTTCTTATACGATACTTCCAGACCGGCCAAATCGGTATCAAAGGAATACGAGTCCTTCATGATGAATTCGCGAACCCGAATCAACCCATAACGCGGACGGGTTTCGTCGCGGTATTTGGTTTGGATTTGATACAACGTGTACGGGAAATCTTTGTAAGAAGCCCCCTTCATTTGTGCAGCCATGGTAAACAATTCTTCATGGGTAGGTCCTAGGACATAATTTTTCTTGAAGCGATCTTGCAAAGCAAACATGTTTTGCCCAAAGGCTTCACGACGTCCACTTGCTTCGTACACTTCTTCCAAAATCAAGCTTGGCATCAACAGTTCTTGTGCCCCGCTTTCATCCATTTCCTCACGAATCAATGCCTCAATTTTGGAGAGGACTTTCATCCCCATCGGCATGATCATGTACACCCCAGCACTGCTTTTTTTAATCATCCCCGCACGAACCAACAAGTTCCCGCTGATGCTGTCTTCATCTTTTGCATTTTCACGCATCGTATAGAAAAAACGATTCTTTAATTGCATGTCTTATACTCCTGTTCTTTAATAGACTTCTTCACGGTTTTTCACCATTACTCTTCTAATCATATCATGTTTTTCCACTGCAAACGATAGCTTTGTCTTAATTTTCATCATTGGTTTGTTTGCAACGTCCAAAACCGTCCCCTCCATGTCATAAAGCTCAAGGAGTGTCGTTTGTTCATTAAAAATATGCGGCCCAAACACCTCAATACGCTCCCCTGGCTTGAAGTGATTGCGCACCTCCAAGGTAGCCATTTGCGAGGCAGCGTCATAGTCCAATACATAGGCAATGAATTCTTGGGTCACCCCCGCCCCATTTACGCCAAACAATTGGCCCACATGGTTGGGTACCCCAGCATAAAAGCCGATGTTGGTTGGACGGTTTTCGCATTTCTCCAACTCTTTTTGATAGTAGGCAATGCGTGCTTCGCTAAGTCCGGATGCATAGTATTCATCAATCATCATGCGATAGGTTTTCACCACCGTCGCAATGTAGTACGCACTTTTCATGCGTCCTTCAATTTTCAACGAAGCCACCCCAGCTTCAATCATGCGTGGGATAAAAGCAGCCGCTGCCATGTCTTTGCTTGACATGGAGAAAAGCTCCTTGTCAGCATTGAGTTGTTGGTCCTGAGCAAACAGGCGATACTTCCAGCGGCAAGACTGCGCACAGCCGCCACGATTGGCATCGCGGTCCGTCATATTGTTGGAAAGAGTACAACGTCCAGAGTAGGAAATGCACATTCCTCCATGCAAGAACACCTCCAATGGCAAAGGGGTGTGTTTCGCGGTGGCTTCAATGTCTTCCATGGTGCATTCACGCCCCAACACCACGCGATCCGCTCCATATTGTTCCCAAAATTTCA
>JBOGAI010000127.1:0-19946 GCA_051655665.1 Erysipelotrichaceae bacterium
TTCAGCATAACCTCTACACAGGCAATACGCCCACTTTCATTGCGTTTTGGTAGCAACGATTGGGAGATGACGGCTTGCAATGAAGTCGACAATTGACTTCGAACCTGATTTTGCTGGTTTGGTGGGAACACGTCAATGATTCGGTCAATTGTTTGGGTTGCCCCAGAAGTATGCAAGGTGGCGAATACTAAGTGTCCCGTTTCCGCTGCCGAGATGGCTAAGGAGATGGATTCATAGTCCCGCAACTCCCCAACCAAAATGACATCTGGGTCTTCCCGCAGTGCACTTTTCAACCCACGGGCAAAGCTTTCCACATCTTTTCCCACTTCACGTTGGTTCACCATGGCTGCATTAGAAGTATGCATGTACTCGATAGGATCTTCCAATGTCAAGATATGACAGCGTTTGTGGCGGTTGATATGATCAAGCATGCTTGCCAGCGTGGTGGATTTCCCAGAGCCCGTTGGACCTACAACCAAAATTAAGCCTCGCTTGCGTGAACAAAGTTCTTTTAGAATATTGGGTAAGCCCAATTCTTCAATGGATGGAATTCGGTCATTGAGCACACGAATAGCCATCGCATAGTTTTCTCTTTGTCGATAACAGTTCAAGCGGTAGCGATGGCCACCAAAGGTAATGGCAGAGTCGATGTCGTTTCCAGCTAGAAAGTGTTGGTATTCTTTTGGAGTCAAAGAACGCTCGATGATTTGAAGAATTTGTGGATTTCCGATGGTTTCTTCATCCAGCATTTTCAAGTCACCGTCAATACGATAAATAATGGGTAAGCCTGCGGTCAAATGGACGTCACTCGCCTTTTGATCACGCGCTACTTTAAAAAAGTTCTGCATTCGCTTTCCTCCCTATTCTACGGAATAAATAATTTTCACGACCTCATCAAACGAAGTTTTATGCTCTAGCAACAAGCGAATGGCTTCGTCTTTCAAGGTGCTCAAACCATCTTTCACGGCTACTTTGCGCATCTCATCAATGCTTGCTCCCTTGGTAACCATGGAAGCCAAGGCATTGTTCATTCGCAATACTTCGTGCAATGGAACACGCCCTTTGTAACCGGTGTGGTTGCACTTGTCGCAGCCTACCGGTGCCATGACGTATTGTTCCTCCGTTTGGATGAGCAAACGCTGGGCATCAGTCATTTCAACGGTCTTCGCACAATGTGGACACAATCGTTTAACCAAACGTTGCGCAATTACCCCACGCAATGCACTGGCCAATAAGTATGGCTCAACCCCCATATCTGCCATACGAGAAACCGATGATACGGCGTCGTTGGTATGGATAGTGGACAATACTAAGTGACCGGTAATCGCGGCTTTGATCGCGATATTGGCGGTTTCTTCGTCACGAATCTCCCCAATCATGATGACATCCGGGTCCTGACGCAAAATGGAGCGAAGTCCCTTCGCAAAGGTCAAGCCCGCACGTTCGTTGATTTGCACTTGATTCATGTTGTCAAATTGTTTTTCCACAGGATCTTCGATGGACACCACGTTGTATTGTGGTTTCGCGATTTCCTGCAAGATGGAATACGAAGTGGTGGTTTTACCCGACCCCGTTGGACCGGATACGAGAATGACTCCATTGGTATTCATCAAAATCCGTTGCAGGTAACTAAAGTTGGTGGCAGAAAAGCCCAAGCTATTCAAACTATAGGCAATGCTTTGGTCATTTCCCAATAAACGCATAACCACTTTTTCCCCATAGACGGTTGGCAATGAGGAGACACGCAGGTCAATCATACGATCGCCTAAGTCAAAGGTAAATCCTCCATCAAGGGGTACGCGTTTCTCCGCAATGTTCATGTTTCCCAAAATTTTGACACGAGTCGTCAAGTAATCGTGGGTGGCGCTAGACAATGTGGAGTGGGTAATCAAGTCACCATCTACTCGAAAGCGAATGGTTGTCGTATTTTTAAGAGGCTCAATGTGAATGTCACTGGCATTTTGCTGTGCGGCTTCTTTGATCAATGAGTTGACCAATTGCACAATGGGAGAGGAATCTATTTTCGCATTGGATTCTACTTCAAATTGAGTCAGGGTTTCTTCTCTTGTCTCTCCAAATTCAGAGAAAATATTATCCATTGCTTTGGTCGCTTGTGCCTTGGTGTACAAGCGGTCGATGGAAGCCAAAACATCCGTTTGGTTTGCGACAATGACTTTTACGTCCATACCGGAAATCATGGCGATGTCATCAATGGCATAGAAATCGAGTGGATCGTTAGTCGCCACATAGAGGTTATTGTTTTCCACATACAAGGGACCGATTTGGTTTTTCCGTACCAAGTTTTCGTTGACATATTTCGTCACTTCAACATTGATGTAGCGGTCCAGGTTGTCGGAGTACTCCAAGTTCAAACGCTTTGCCAAACAAGTCATCAAATCGGTCTCGGTAATCATATTCATTTCAATCAAGACATCGCCCAAACGTTTTCCTGGTTCTTCCTTCTGCCTATTTAACGCGATTTGCAGCTGGATGTCGGAGATTTTGTTTTGTTCGATCAATACTTCGCCTAAACGGATATTTCGTCTCATATTTCCTCCCTAGGTTCCTTTTTCTACTTGTTTAGTGTATAGTAGAAAAGAGGTGATAATGTGTTTGATATGTTAATTTATGTATACATCTTTGTTCTGGGAAGTGTGATAGGCTCGTTTCTGAACGTCCTCATCTATCGAATCCCCTTGCAACGCTCGGTATCCAAAGGATACTCGCACTGCCCGAACTGCAATACTCGATTGCAGGCCATCGATTTGATTCCCATTGCTTCCTATGTCGCACTGCGTGGAAAGTGTCGTTACTGTAACGACCCCATTTCCATCCGCTATCCACTCATTGAAGCACTCACGGGACTCTTGTTTGTGGTTTCCTTCCACATCTTCCAACTGACGCCACACTTTGTGATGAATGCGATTTTGATTGCCATTTTGGTTGTCATTACGATGATTGACTTTGATACCCAGCTGATCCCCGATCGTTTGCAGATTGCACTGCTCTTGCTTGCCATTACCCAATTGGTATTCTTTCAAGTGAACGTGATGGACCATTTAATCGGTTTCTTCATAGTATCCATCCCCTTCGCCATCCTGGCAATGCTAGGGGGCATGGGGGGAGGCGATGTAAAGCTGATGGCCATCGCTGGATTGTATTTGGGCTGGAAGGCCGTCCTCGTTGCGGCCTTTGTCGGCATCCTGTTAGGTGGGCTCTATGGAGCATTCTTACTTTTTTCGAAAAAGGCAACCCGAAAAATGGAAATTGCCTTTGGCCCGTATTTGTGTATCGGAATTTACTTTGCTTCCCTTTATGGGAACCAAATCATTCAGTGGTACCTCTCATTGCTACAATAATGCCTACGGGCATTATTTTTTTATGCAAAAAGCATAGCCCGCAGTAGTACTATTCAGTGTTAGCGGATTGTCTTTGAGGTTGGCATTCAGCAGAGTGAACGATTCTTTGAACTCGCGCTCTTTGCCGCCTTCCGCCAAACGAATGACATAAGGAACCACCCCATTCGTTGAAACCAAATTGGTTGTCGTTACGCTAATAGAAGCGATCGTCACATTGCTTTGTCCGATATCGTATTGCCACAACTTCGTTGCAGAAGCATTTACTTTCCAAAGTTCGAGTGCGTTCGCTGTATTCTTGATACAGTAGGAATTGCCCACTTCGCCGATGAGGTATTGCATTTCATCGTCCAATTTGCGGTCAATGTTTTGTGCAATGCTTTCGGTATTCATTCGGGCCGAATTGTTGTGGAATTGTCTGACCGCATTCACAAACAGGGTACCTACAGCACCCAAAATGATTCCGAAAATGGCAATGGTGACAATGAGTTCAACCAGCGTAACCCCTTTTTTATTGGCTATGGTCCCGTAGGCGCTTTTGATGTCATTTGACACAGGCGTTCCCCCCCCTCATTGGTACAAACAACGTATGCAATACCTTGACCAATGGTTACCGTGACATAGTTTCCTGAGGCATCCTTTAAGTAGGTTACCTCCGCATTGGGAACTCCATTCCACTGTTGCAATGCTTGTGAGCCTGTATTGGTTTCCAATCGCTTGCTGCTCGCATTCCAAGATACTTTGTTACTGGTCCCATATAAGACGAATAGCATAAGAGCCATTAGTGCTAGTATCGCGGTGGAAACCACTACTTCGACAAGGGTAAATCCTTTTTTTGTTTTCATTGAAACACCTCCTAGGGTTGGGTCGTTTCAAGTGTTGGCAAAGTATACAACGTGATTTTTGCGTCAAATTCATTCGTGTCAGCAAAATACTCGAAACTAGTTACGACCATCGTTTGGTCCCCATTATTGATGGATTGGATAAACGTTTGGAAATCGTTGAGTGTTCCTGTGAATAAAACGTTGGCATACATAACATCAGGCAAAGCTTCGTCTTGCACTAGTTGCATTCCAATCATCGACAATTTATTCGCTTTGGCCTTTTCATCCAACAAGGCATGTATGCGATTGTTGTGTGTTTTGTCCACAATAACATCTTGGTTCAACTGAAGGGTTTCTTGGCTGCTTTTTAATTCCCGCTCGATATTTGGTTTTTCCGCAATCAATGCTTCCATCGAATTGACACGTTCTTCTAAAGCTGTAATCAAGGTTTGCTTGCCTTGAATACTGGTTAATCCCGGGCCAATGATCAAAAAGAATGCCAGCGAAAGAGTTAGCATAATCAGCAATAAACTGATTAATTGTTGTTCGCGCTTACTCAGATTCATTTTCTGTACCTCCCGCTAATGTGCATGTAACCACAAATTCAAAGCGTTTTTGCTCATTCAATCCAAATTCATCATAATGGACGGACTCAAACAGTTCAGAATCAATCAACCGTTGCACATACGCGACGATGTCAATCTCAGTGGCAGTATCCGCCGAAAATTCAAACGTATTGGCTTCTAGTCTGGCATCCAATACCTTAATTTTTGTATCCGCAACAATCAGGGCAAACATCTCTTGGGTTACGATTGGAGATGTGATTTTACTGGTAATGTGCACCGTTGCCGCTTCATTATAAGCAGTAATCGCTGCTAGTTCGGCTTTCATGGCCAATACATCTTGGTAGGTCTTGCTGTTTTCATAGTCGTATACTTTGCTTTCCAGCTTGGCTTCTTTTTGACTGAAGAAGAAATCTGCCCCAAAGGTACCCACAACGGACAGCAGAAGCAACGATGCGCAAACAATTCCTTGGGTAACAAAGAATTTCTTGGTTACACTTGATTTTACTGCTTCTTTTGTGATGGAATCGAGTTGTTTGAAATACCCGTTCTTTAGTTTTTCATTGGTGGCAATACCCCAAGATCCAATGTATTCATGGGCATTGTTAAGTGCTAAGTCTTGCAAGCGGTTGATTTTCACGACTTTTGCGACGTCTTCGTTGGCTTCACAGAAATAATTAAGCTCTGGATGATTCCCAACAAAATAGAGATTTTCAATGCTTGCACTGCGACGACGAACGTACAAGAACTGCTCGACTTTGGAAATATTTTCCGCAATGATGCGTTGAATCATTGCACTGTCATCAGCCTCCATGTCGTAGTAACGCAAGTTGCGCATCAAAACGAATTGGTCGTTGTCATACAAATACAGACGAATGTGGGTTTGTGAGACATCGAAGTACAAAGACAAGCCACTTGGCTTTTGTTCCTTAATCAACTGCAAGAAACTCTCGTATCCGGAATGAATTCCTTTGACGGTTAGTTTCAATTTGGCAAACATGTCCAAATACGCTTGCACGGTTTTGGCTTGAATGGCCATTCCCATTACCCGTTCGTACTCCGGCTGGCTAGAATCGGGCTCCATCACAGAATAATCCACGATGAATTCATCAGAAGTCAACAAGTTGGCCTTCATTTCATTGATGACCAGTTTGTTCATCTCATCGAGCTTTTTGGTTTTGGGTACACGCAGTTCTCTTGAGATGACCATGCGGTTGTTGAAGATGACTTTTACATTTTTGCGGTTGAATTTCAACCCCACCAAAGCGCTTTTCAAATGCGGCATGATTTTTTCCGCATTGTTGATCTCCTCATATACCAAACCAAGTTCGGCTAGGTCAAGGGTGCGCTCCATTGCAATACTCGCTTTTTTGCCCGTTCCCTTCACTAATAGTAATCGAATAAATTTACCTTCAATGACAATAAGTAGCTTCATAATTTCCCCCCTTAGGCGATGGTATCGTACATACCCATGATTGGTAACATAATCGAGATGACGATAAATCCGATGACAATCCCCATCACGACTAGCATGATTGGTTCAATCAAGCTGACCATTTTGGTCGTTGCAGCATCGGCTTCTTCTTCATAAAAATTGGCAGTCTTTTCCAAAATATCATCCAATGCCCCAGATTGTTCTCCGATAAAAATCATCGAGGTCAACATGCGATCGAAGATGTCCTCACGTTCAATCGATGTGGCAATCAAGTCCCCTTGCGAAATGTGCTGTGAAGCAATCTCGAGATGTGTGGATAGATACGTATTGTTCAATACTTGCGAGCTGGTTTCCATATTTTCAAGAACAGGCAAACCTGCAGAATGCAAGGAACTAAAGGTACGCGCAAAGCGTGCAGAATAGATGGTTCGATTCAACACACCAAAAACAGGTAACTTCAATTTGAAGCGGTCAAACTTGAAACGGAAACGATCGGTTTTTAACGCAACGGTAAAGGCCATGTATGCCGCTGCAATGAGCAAAAGCACAATGTACCAATATTCGGTTACAAAGTTTGCGGTCCCCATGACAATGCGGGTAGGTAGAGGCAATGCTTGTCCTTGAAACATTTCCATGAAAGTTGGCAATACAAAGGTAACCAAAAAGGCTACTACTGCTACCGAAATCACCGATAGGATAATCGGGTACATCAAAGCACTGCGCACCTTATTGTTTAGTTTGGTCTCTTTCTCATAGTGAAAACTCATTTTTTGCAAGATGTCTTCCAAGGTACCTGACACTTCCCCCGCCTTGATCATCTTGATGAGCAACGCCGGGAAAACGCCGATTTGGCTTTCCATACATGCTGATAAATATTTCCCTTGTTGTAAACCCTGATAGATCTCCAACAAGATTTTCTTGAATTTTTTATGTTCGGACTTGTCATACAAAATATCGAAGGCTTGTACCAACGGAATTCCGGAAGACAGCAAGGTTGCCAATTGTGAGGTAAACACCACTAGGAGCTTTCCTTTTAAACGAAACGCTACTTTTTGTTCCGTCTCGTTATCGGTAACTTTATAATCCAATACATATAGGTTATCGCGTTTTAATTTTTCATTAAATTCGTTAAAGTTTAGGGCGAGCACTTCCCCTTTAACAAGCTCTCCATTTAGAGATTTGGCACTGTAATTAAATCGAAGCATATAAACCTCCTTAATCAACTTTTAGTATATCACATTATAGCAAAACTTTAGAATTATGATGTCAAAATTGTTCAATTCCTTCCTCATTCACCACAAAATGTAATTTTTCATCCCAATTATTTACCATAATGCAATCGCACTTTTGAAAGGAATATGCAATCCCCACGCGTTTCCCAGTATAATGGGCCAAATAGCGATCATAAAAGCCCTTTCCCATGCCCAATCGATCCCCTTTGCTTGTGTAAGCAACCAACGGAATCAAAAGCAGCTCCGGCACACAAAGCGTGGAGTTGAACGGTTCCTCGATTCCAAAGCGATTTTGCTTCCATAATCCGTTGATCTTGGCAAATTGCATGGTATCCCCCTCGATGAGCGGAGCACAATATGTTTTGTTGGCCGGCAAGTCTAAGAGCACTTCCCCTTTGAAGGGAACATAAATTCCAATGGTTTGAACGTCAGCAAGTAAAGGTTCTACAAAACGATTGATGGATTTAGAAAAAGCCACCCGTTCGTCATGCGAAAGAGTGGCGCGTTTTTCAATCAGCCGTTTCCGGATTTCTGAATTATCCAATCGAGCCTTCCATTTCAATCTTTAAAAGCTGGTTCAATTCGACTGCATATTCCATTGGCAATTCTCGAGTAAATGGTTCCAAGAAGCCGAGAACAATCATCTCGGTTGCTTGGTTTTTGGATAGTCCTCTTGACATCAAATAAAACAATTGCTCCTCGCTGATTTTCGAAACCGTAGCTTCGTGTTCAATCGTTGAGGTCATATTCTTCGAGATGTTGGTTGGAATCGTATCCGATTTGGACAGTTTGTCCAAAATCAACGTGTCGCACTCCACTTTGGAGCGTGCATTGTCCGCTTTCGGCCCATGGTAAATCATACCGCGATAGTTGACTTCTCCCCCAGCGCGGGACACACTTTTGGAGATGATATTTGAATAGGTGTTTGGAGCCAAGTGAATCATTTTGGCACCCGCATCCTGGATTTGGTTTTTGCTTGCAACCGCAATAGAGATGGTCACCCCTCTTGCATACGGTTCTGCCAAGATACAAGTTGGATATTTCATGGTTACATGGCTACCGATGTTTCCATCGATCCATTCCATCAGCCCATTTTCCAAGACTTTGGTACGTTTGGTTACCAAATTCAAGATGTTGCTTGACCAGTTTTGTACCGTAGAATACCGGCATTTTGCGTTTTTATGAACGATGATTTCCACGACTGCTGCATGCAACGAGTCTTTGGAATAGGTTGGTGCCGTACATCCTTCCACATAGTGGACTTCTGCGCCTTCATCTACGATGATGAGGGTACGTTCAAATTGTCCCATGCTTTCCGTGTTAATGCGGAAATAAGATTGTAACGGTTTATCCAAACTAACACCTGGGGGAACATAGATAAAGCTGCCCCCTGACCAAACCGCCGAGTTGAGCGCTGCAAATTTGTTATCGGTGTACGGCACGATGGTCCCAAAGAATTTTTTGAACAATTCAGGGTGTTCACGAAGGGCCGAATCGGTGTCGAGGAATATGACTCCTTTTTCTTCCACTTCTTTCAACATGCTGTGATATACCACTTCGGATTCATATTGGGTCGAAACGCCAGCCAAGAATTTTTGTTCTGCTTCTGGAATTCCCAAACGATCGAAGGTGTCTTTGATTGTTTCAGGAACTTCTTCCCAGTTGGTTTGTTGGCGCTCACTTGGCTTGATGTAATAAGTGTACTCGTCAAAATTCAAACTCTCAAGGTTTGGTCCCCAGGAAGGCATTGGTGTTTTGACAAAATGATCGAACGCTTTCAAACGGAAATCGAGCATCCATTCCGGTTCCTTTTTGATAGTGGAAATTTCTTTTACGATTTCACGTGTTAAGCCTTTTTCCGTTTTATAAATGGATACGTCTTTGTCATGAAAGCCGTATTTGTAGTCCTCATGATTGGGAATATTTTTATCTGTCATGCTTACTCCTTCTCCTTCAAAATGCGTTCCATGGCATTCCAGCCAATGGTTGCACATTTGATGCGGTTGGCTTGCTTTCCAACATTATGAAACGCAACTGCTTCTTCAAGGACCTCGATGTCAAACGGCGCACCCTCAATCATCGCTTGATACATCGCAATGATTTTTTGGGCTTCTTCAATCGTTTTCCCCTTCAAAAGCTCGCTCATAATGGAAGTCGAAGCGGTAGAGATGGTGCATGCGATTCCATCAAAGCGAATATCCTGAATGACACCCGCTTCAATTTTGGCTTGTACTTTAATATCGTCAATGCATGATTCGCTGGCCATATGGACTTCTTGATAACTTTCGTCTTCGGTTAACGCATGGTTGCGTGGATAGTCATAGTGATCCATGATGATTTGGCGAAGCAGCATTGGATTGTTTAACAATTCATTCATACCCTAAACTCCTTCTCTTAGAAAAAAGCATCCAACATGTTTTCACGCGTTGCGGTTTTCGCCACTTCGATGAAGGTGTCAATTTCTTCTTTCGTATTGTATATATAGATGCTCGCGCGCATGGTAGCACTCGTACCCAATTTGTCCATTAACAATTTGGCACAGTGTTGTCCCGAACGTACGGCAATGCCTTTTGAATTAAAATAAGTCGCTCCATCTTGGGCAAATACGCCTTTGATGTTGAAGGTGACCACCCCGTTGTCTGCTTCTGGATTGTACACTTCGATGTGCTCAATTTGCAGCAGTTGCTCAATGAAATAGCGATGCAACGCTTGCTCGTAAGCATGAACGTTGTCCATCCCAATCTCACTTAAGAAACCAACGGCTTTGCCAAAGCCCATAACGGCTTCAATGGCTGGGGTTCCCGATTCAAATTTGAACGGTGGATTTTTCAACAGTATGTTTCCACACATATCGAAACGCGCGTTGCTCCCCCCTCCATAGAGGAAAGGGTCCATCGCATCCAACAATTCGTATTTGCCATAGAGGGCGCCCACACCGGTCGGACCACACATTTTGTGCGCCGAGAAGGCCAAAAAGTCACAGCCCAAGTCCATGACATCAATGGGCATATGCGGCACACTTTGTGCACCATCTACCACTACGATGGCCCCATAACGATGGGCAATCTCGCAGATTTGTTTGATGGGCACTTCATAACCTAACACATTGGTCACTTGGGCAATGGCGACCACCTTTACGCGCTCATTCATCGCTTTTTCAAAATTTTCAAGCGTCAAACGCCCCGCCTCATCGAGCGGAATGTATTCCAAACGCGCTTGTTTCACCTTGCAAGCTTGCATCCAAGGCAATACGTTGGACGCATGCTCTGCTTCCGTGGAAAGGACTACATCATCCGGTTGCAAGAATTTTTGGCCATACCCATAGGCAACCAAATTTAAAGATTCACTCGCACCAGAAGTAAAGACGATTTCCGAAGGTTTTGCGTGGATAAACTTCGCAATGGCATTGCGTGCGTTTTCATAAATCGTATCCACTTGAAAACTCAACTCATAGTCCCCACGATGGGCATTGACGCTGTAATCGGTATAGTATGAGGTTACGGCATCAATGACACATTGCGGTTTGAACGTCGTAGCTGCATTATCAAAATAAATCAAAGGATGATTTTGCATCGTTTTCCCGTTTAGCATCGGGAATTGCTTGCGCAAGTTTGCTACATCAATCATAGTTGACTCACGCGCTCGCTGATGCGTGCTTTTAGCGTTTCGGCCAAGGTTTCATTGGCAATGATTTCCGCAATTGGCATAATATAGCCAATGCTCATCAATCCCAATGCTTGCATGCGATTCAACCCTCTGGTTTGCAAATAGTACAACTGATTTTCATCCGGTTGTCCCACACTTGTCGCATGACTTGCGGCAACGTCATTTTCCTCAATCAACAACAACGGCAATACTTCGCTTTTTTGATCGCGATCCAGCGTCAAGACGCGAGATGTTTGGTGCGAGCTTGAGCCATAGGCTCCTTTTTGAATATTTCCTTCGTCGTAAATATAGAGATCTGCACCACGTTTTACGATGGCATAGTTTTCCATTTTGGCACTGGTGTGTGGTGCATGATGAATGACCTTCACATTATAGTGAATCTTGTTGGAAGCGATGGAAGCAGAATTATATACCACTTCTGCGCCGCTCTCCATCAAGTCTACTTGGATTTGATAGTCGGCATTGGCATTGGACAATTCACCAAAGCCAAGCGTCAACTGTGCATCACGGTATAAACGATGTGCAACCTTGAGCGCAAGCGCATCTTGAGTTTGATTCCAATGCAGCATGGTAACCGGTTGGGTTGTCTGTAAATCCATGGTTACGCTGACACTACTGGACATCCCTTCATACACCAAAAACACGCTTGCTTGCGCACTGACTTCTAAATGCAAGGCGATGTCTTTGCCTTGGATATGCACTTCATGCAATCCATCTTGATCGATACGTAAGGTTTGGGAGTTTGTAATCTGAGTCATCATATTACTCACCACTTGTTTTGGCACCACAAGATCCCAACACAACCGGTTTTGCGGCTTCCTCTTTTTGGATGGCAATGTTCAATTCTTTGCTAATCCAATCATATCCTTCCGTATCAACTTTTGTTACGAGTTCAATGCCACCTGACTTCACAATTTTCCCATCGATGAGAACATGTGCGTGGGTAGGTTGCAACAATTGATAGAAACGCTCGTAGTGGGATACAATCATCAAACCCATTCCGGTTTTCTCTTGTGCTTCTTTGATGGCATCGGCTACAATCTTCAACGCATCAACGTCCAAACCAGAGTCAATCTCATCCAACATTGCAATGCTAGGTTTCAACATCAACATTTGCACGATTTCGTTGCGTTTTTTCTCTCCACCGGAGAATCCTTCGTTTAGAAAACGGTGTGCCAAGTCGCCTTTCATTTCCATTTTTTTGATGTTTGCTTCCATTTCACGAATGAAGGCAAACAAGCCAATTGGCGTTTCACGACGCGCATTGAGTGCCGCGCGCAAGAAGTCGGAGTTGGTTACGCCTCCCACTTCGCTTGGATACTGCATACCTAAAAATAGACCTGCTTTGGAACGCTCATCTACTTCCATTGCAAGTACGTCTTTTCCATCTAAGGTAATCGAACCTTTCGTTACTGTGTATTTTGGATTGCCCATGATGGCTGCCAATAAAGTGGATTTCCCATTCCCATTTGGCCCCATCACGGCATGTGTTTCTTGATCGTTAATTTCCAAGTTCAAGCCTTTAAGAATTTGTTTCCCTTCAACTTCAACATGTAAATCTGTAATAATTAACTTCGCCATTCTTAACCCTTCCTCTCAATATAGTCCTTATCATATCATTTTTCCCCCTTATTCTCAATTCTATCGCCCCGAATCTCTACTTTTTTGTATGATTTTTCGCAAGCACAACGATGAAATTGCCGGGATAAATTGATTTTGGGATGGCTTTCCTTTATAATGAACCCTAGAGTGTATTAACGAGGAGGAAATTTATGTTTCAAAAAATCAAAGAGCAATGGTTTATTGTTCTGATTGCTCTGATCTTAACGGGTTCCGTTATTTATTTCGTAGTCGATCAAAACAAAGACGTCCTGCGCGGCAAAAGCGTAGAGGGTAAAGACGTTGTTGTGGAAATAAATGGAGAAAATATCTTTGCAGACGACCTATTTGCAGATATTCCAGATGCAACCAAACAAGCGGCCTTGTACATGTATTTCGAACGTTTGGTCGTTGCCAACACCATGGAAACAACCAATGATTTGAAGTCAGAAGCCAAACTGAAAGCCGATGAGCTGATCGCTTCTTACAAAGAATATTATGGAAGTTCCTATGAAGATGTATTGTTGAGTGCATTGCAAGGGGTTGGCTACAGCAAGCTCTCTGACTTGGAAACGTACTTCATCAATACCATCAAAGCCGAAGACATGATCAAAGAACGCATTGACAGTGAGAAAAAAGCGTTGTTCACTGAAGTCTTTGAAAAAATGCAATCTCGTTCCGTATCACACATCCTGGTTATGATGGAAGACTCCAGCAAACCTACAGATGAAGAAAAAGCAAAACTAAAAGAAGTTGAAGATGCCCTAAAAGGGGGAATGTCTTTTGCCGATGCGGCGAAAGAGTTCTCTGAAGATGGATCGGCTTCTAATGGCGGAAGCTTGGGATACATGGACAAAGACACATCATTCGTACCTGAATTCCTAAAGGCAGCTCTTGCCTTAAAAGAAGGTGAAACCAGCACTTGGGTGAAAACGCAATACGGTTATCACTTGATTCGTTGCGACATCGCAACGGTAGATGGATTGTTGGCAGCAGAAGACATCCAAGATGCCCTCTACACTGCAATCGATACGTACTATCCAGAATTGTACTATGAAACCATTTGGGAAGCTGCAGAAGCACTAGACATCCAATGGGCAAACGAAGAAACCAAAACGTCACTTAAAAAATACATGGGATTGGAGGACTAAGTAGATGAAGAAACTTACTTTAGCTGTATTGTCTTGCGCCCTATTGTTTGGAATGAGCGGGTGCAGTGATGCCACAACCAAAATCAGCAATGGCAGCGAGACCCTCTTGACCATCGGGAAAGAGGAAGTCACAAACCAAGATTTGTACAACGTCTTGTTAAGACAAGGTCAAATTACCAGCATCATTAACTTGGTAACTGAAAAATTGATTGATTTAGAAGTTCCAGTTACCGATGAAATTCGTGCGGAAGCACAAAAAAGCTTTGACGCTTTGAAAGCTTCCGTTGGCGAAAACTTCATTAAATTGGTCAACAATGCCGGATATGAAACCGAAGAAGAATATTTCGAAGAACGCGTCTTGTTTACGGCACGCGCTGCGAAGTTATCGAACATATATTTGGAAACAAACTTTGACCAATCCATTGCAGACTATAAACCACGCAAAGTGGAAATTGTGGAATTCACCAAAGAAGAAAATGCGAAAAATGCATTGGCTGCCATCCAAGGTGGAAAAAGCGTTGCCGAGGCTGGAAAAGAATTTGACACAAGCAAAACCTATGATGGGGTCACTATGATCGTCAACAATGCAACGGGGCTTGATTCCACAGTATTCAAAAAGATCAGCGACGCAAAAGAAACTGGTTTGATTGAAGAAGTGCTTGTCAATAGTGACAAAACCAAGTGGTATGTCGTTTCTCTTGTAGATGTAGACCCTACCAACTTCAAAGAAGATGCGATTACCAATATGGCAACCATCACTGCTGTCGGAGATGCTGCCTTTGCTTACTACTTAAAGCAATACAACTTCCGTATCTACGATATCGATTTGTATAACGCATTCGAACAACAAGCACCTAAATTCATCGTGCAATAACCAAAAAGCTGCCTCGTGCAGCTTTTTTTCTTCTCCCCTTGAACTCCTTCGCCATTTTCATCGAAACTTTGGTATAATAAGAAAAAAACAGGAGGGTTCTTATGTGTATTTTTTGTAAGATTGCAAACCATGAAATTCCATCTTATACCTTGTATGAGGATGATGATGTCCTTGCGTTTTTAGACATTTCTCAAGTAACCAAAGGCCATACGCTTGTGGTGCCCAAAACCCACTATGCCAATCTTTTAGAATGTGATCCAAAAGACTTGGCGAAAGTGATGGATGTGGTGCAAAAGGTTGGCAACAACCTGATGGCCCACAGCGGCTGTTCGGGGCTCAACGTATTGTCCAACGTAAACGAATTGGCGGGGCAAAGTGTTTTCCATTTCCATGTCCATCTGATTCCGCGTTACGATCAAAATGATGCGCTTCAACTGGCCTTTCAACCAAGTGAGCCTCAAGACCTCGCAGCACTTGCTGCCCAATTTGCATTGAAATAAACCTAAAAAAAGGTCGACTGAAGTCGGCCTTTTTCATTATTTTTTTGCTTTATAGAAACTGCGATTGTCCAGTGCGAACATGCGTGGCGTAAACTCCCCTTCTTCAATGCCATCCAAGGCATCTTTTAAGGTATCCATGCGAGCACCGATGTTATCCACAAAGTACAGCATTTCTGCTTCTGGAATCATCGGCAGCACAGGAGAACCATACTCATAACGTCCATGGTGGGATAGCACCATGTGGCGCAACAAAATAATCTCTTCATTGTGTTCCACTCCCTGTTCAATGGCCAAGGTATCAATCAAGGATTGCATGATGGAAATGTGTCCAATGAGTTTTCCTTGCAATGTGTATTCGGTCGCAACCGCACCAGACAGCTCAATTGTTTTTCCGAAATCATGCACGATGATTCCCGCCAAAAGCAAGTCCTTGTTGAGCCAAGGATAAATATCTGCTAATACTTCTCCATGGCGCAGCATTTCCAAGACATGAGTCGCAAGCCCCCCTGCATAGGCATGGTGAATGCGCATTGCACTGGGGTATTCGAAAAACGCCTGGTTGTTGCGTTCCAAAAGCACTTCAATCATGGTGCGCAGCGACGCGGTTTGAATCTTTTCCACATACCGCTGAATTTCCAAACGCAGTGTGTCGCGATCGATTGCGCTGCGTTTGACAAAATCTGCCGGGTTGGCAATGAGTACCGGTGGCAACACTTCGGTTGCCCGAAACTGAATCGCATCGCGATACAAGATCAAATCGCCTTTGAAATGTATGACCTCCCCGAGTTTACACAAACTGATTTGTTCAGGGGTTGCCTTCCACAATTTCGTATCCAAGGTTCCACTGTCGTCTTGCAAGGTCATTGACAAGTAGGGTTCCTTGTTGTTGAGCAATACATTCACAGCTGAAATCAGCAAATACCCGTCAAAACGCAAACCGTTTTTCAAGTCATCTTTGCGGATTTCACTGATTTTACTCACTATCAGGTTTTCCATCAAAATCCATCTCCATCTCTTCTAGTTTTGCTTGAATTTCATCATAGGCAAAGCCCTTGCTCATCGCATACTGAATGATGCGCTGATGCAGTGCCGCCCCTTGATGTTTGCGCGCATAATTTTTGTGCGCTTTGTGCAGCACTTTCAACAAGGCCATTTCTTCGTGGTCCTCAATTTCGCTGAAATCCAAACTGTCAATGGCTTGTTGGGATACGCTTGAATCAAAGCCTTGGTTGTGCAATCGATTGCGAAGCAAGCGTCGCGCCTCTTTTACACTTTTGCCAACCATTGATTTGTAGTATTTCACTGCCAAGCGAGTGGCTTTTTCTTTTTCATCTTTGACACTGGATTGATCACGCAATACTGCGGCCGCATCATCGTAAGGAATGCCTGCCTTCACAAGGGAGCGTAAGATTTCCTTTTCCCCCTTCAAACGGGCATTGGCTTGTTCAATGTAGTTGAGGACATAGGCGTGATCATCAATGTAGTGACATGCCTCGTATTCCGCCACAATGGCATTGATTTCCTTGATTGGCAAGTCTTCAATGGCCGTCAGCAGATCGTACACTTGCTTGCGGGTCAAGTCTTTGTTTTTCAGTTTGCGTAACACCATTTGCTTGGCTTGCAGGATGATTTCCCCTTGCACAAGCAAATCGAGTACTTCTGCAGAGAGGGTCCCCCCTTTACGCAAATGATATTGGAAATAACTGTCTACGCTGACCATCAGTTTACGATTGTAATCTTCTTGTTCGTTGCGTACGGTAATTTTCACCACATCGTCACCGATTTGTACTTTTTCAACCGTATATTCGCCAACATATTTTTGAATAACGAGCTCATATACCGCTTTTACGTGGTCTGCAAACGTTTTTGCATCGTAACTGGTTACGCTTTGAATTGCATGCTCGCACAAGGTTTGTTTGCTTGCAGAATCCATTTGCGCATAGTTTACGAGTTTCTCTGCCAGTTCTTGAGTGGTATCAAACAAATAGCCGTTGTACCCTTCACTGAGCAAGTCTTTGACCACTTCATCATTGCGGGCCATGACACAACGTCCACTTGCCAAGGCTTCGATGTAGGTCATTCCTTGCGTTTCCGTCAAGGAAGCAGACACAAAGACGTCTGACAAATGGTAGTAGTATGGGATTTGGTTGTTCGCCACTTTATCTGTAAACACCACTTTTGAAGCAATGCCCATGGCTTTTGCAGCGTGCTTGAGTTCATCGAGTTGTGGTCCACCACCCACGATGAGCAACTTGAAATGCTCCTGATTTTTCGCGGCTAAAGCGAAACCTTCCATGACATCCAAAATGCTTTTTTCTGGTGCAATCCGCCCAATGAAGCTGACGACGAAGTCCTCTTCACGAATGCCGAGTGATTGTGCACGCACATCAAGGATTGCGCGATCGATGTTTTCTTTGCGAAAGCGATCCAAGTTAAGGCCCGTTGGAATGACAAAAATCGGTGTAGTCACCCCATATTTCAACAACGTATCTTTCGTTTTTAATGAAGGCGCAATAACGGCCTGTGCGTGCTCCGAAAAATACTTGGAAAAGGATGTGGCAATTTTCTTTGTAAATTTCTCGACTTCATCGAAGTCGAAGAAATTGATGTAGTGGGTGTAGTCCTCGTACATCGTGTGGTACGTCGTGACAACGGGAATGCCCAAGCTTTTCCCCACCAACCGGCCAAACATCCCTACCCCAAATTCAGTATGGACATGAATCACGTCCAACTCCATTTTGCGCACCTCTTCCTTGGCTTTCAAATGAAATGGGGTTGACAAAATATAGCCATACAACCATTTCAATTCCACTCCAGGCATGCGTAATACATTGCCTTCGCGTTCCATAGAAAGCAACGCCTTGTGATTTGTGATAACAAACACTTCATGACCTGCCGCTTCCAAGGCGTATTGAAGGGTGGTAATCGAGGTTACCACTCCATTGATATCAGGAAGGTAGGTATCGGTAAATATTCCAATTCGCATCGTGTGATCCTCCTATTCGTATTTATAATATTGGACCAGTTTAAAGCCCAAAAAGGTTAGTCCGCCCAATAGCAACATCAAGTAATAGGTCGCAAAGCGCCAAATCAACATGATGGCTGTTGCCAGATTGATTCCAAACAAGTTTGAAAAAATTAAAGTAAAGACACTCTCGGTTCCCCCCGATGCCCCTGGAACAGGAAAAAAACTGTTCGCCATGGACACAAAAGAAGTCAGCGCGATGACATCAAACCATTGACCAGGTTGTAGTGGGATTTGCAACGCGATGAGAATGCTAATCGGGATGGAGTAGAACACCGTCAGTTTGACAATATTCAGCACCACCACTTCCACAAAAAGGCGACGCTTTTGCTTAAATAGCTTGATTTTCTCTTTGAACAACGTAACCTCGCGTTCAACTTTTTCCACAACTGCCTCTGGATGTTTCACAAGTTTGGTTTTGGACAACCAATGGATGCCTTTCCCGATAAAGCGCATATAAAGTTGCGGGAATAGGGCCATGGTGATTAAAAACACAATGACAGCCGAGTTAATGAAAAAACCAATTAAAATCAAGATATACAGGTTCGAATAGGTGGTGTAGTAATAGGTAAATCGCAATAGCAACAACACCAAAACATACACAATCATGATCCCTTGGTATACGATGAAATCGTACCACAAAATGGATCCTCCATCACTCAAGTCGACCCCTTGCTTCTTAAAGATATACATTTGACCAATTTGTCCACCGCTTGCACTTGGCGTAATGCCTGCGAAAAACAGTGCCACAAAGTTGCTTACAATCCCTTTTCTATAGGAATACGTATAGCCAAACGAGCGTGTGATTTTGGTGATGATGGTTCCTCCCACCAACACATAGGCAAACGCCCACACACCGATAAACAAGACATCCCACACCTCAATGGCAGAAATGAGTTGGGTTACGATATCCAAGCGATCTCGCAGCGCAAAGTACAATGCAGTAAACGTAAACACCACAATCAACACAATGTTGATGAGATATTTTCGAAGGTTACCTAGCATGAGTCACCAAGTACTTCTTCATAGATGGCTTTCAATCGTTCTCCTACTTGACGAATGGAACGCTCATACGCGGTCTTTTCGCCCTCGTCCGAAGTATCAGGAAGTTGATTTTCCAAAATTCCGCGAACCAACGCTTCGAACTCCTCATTGGTTTTCCCTTTGTAGCAGTTGTGTCCATGCACCATCCACGGATCATAGACGGGAATGTCGCGCAACAATACTTTTTGATGGGCTGCCAATGCTTCTAGAACGACGATTCCTTCGGTTTCCTCTTTGGACGGGAAGAAGAAGACATCCGCCCCGCTAAAGGCACCTTCGATGACCGGACCTTTCACATAGCCTGGAAACACCACGTTCGATGGTGGATTTTTGATCACATCACGCACTTGTTTGGGAATGGAATATAAATTGGTATAGCCAAACCAAATGAATTTGTATTCTGGACAGCGCTTGGCGATTTCCACAAAATCCAAGATCCCTTTGCGCTCGAAGTACAGCCCGACACTTAAAACGGTTTTCTCATTGGATTTTAAAGAAAAATAATTGCGGAAGGCTTTTACTTTCTCCTCGTTTCTATGGAAACGTTCCAGATCAATCCCATTGCTGAGATCATAAATTTTCGGTTCTAGCCCATAGTTCTCCAAAAGTTTTTTGGAATACGGTGTGGGGGTGATAATCAAGTCCGCTTTGCTATATAGGTTGACAATCAACTTTTT
>JBOGAI010000128.1:0-1694 GCA_051655665.1 Erysipelotrichaceae bacterium
TGGGGGGAAGTGAATGGATTGGATTCAGGATATCATTTGTATTTCAACCGTTGTTTAGTTTACACCATCCCACGTGCTACGTCAACACCAAACCCGACGCATATCAACCTTTTTACCCCCTACAATCACTTTCTTTTAACGCTATTACCTCCATTACATTTTGGACGGTATGCGTAGGATAAATACCCAAACGAGCGCAATCTTGTTCGTGGTGCACTCCTGTGGTCACAAAGATGGTTTCGATGTTCGCATTAACTCCCAAAAGGATATCGGTTTCCAAATTGTCTCCAATCATAATCATCTTATGCATTGGAGTCTTGTAGTACTCACATGCACTTTCCAAAATAGGGAGGTAGGGCTTTCCGATTTGCGTCGAGCGCTTGCCGCTCGCATATTCGAGCATCGCAACCACAGCGCCGTTTCCAATTTTGTAGCCACCGTTATGGGGCAACTTACGATCGTTATTGGTGCCCACTAACTGTGCACCACTTAAAAGATTATCCAAAGCCATGGAATACTTGTCATAGTTTCCCAATCGGTCTAATCCGATAAATACAAAATCTGCTCCTTTTTCAACGAGCTCAAACCCTTCTTCTAAAAGGGCTTCTTTTAGACCTTCCATTCCCACATAAAAGGCTTTGCGTTTGGTATCATGCGATGCTATAAATTTGGCGGCCGCCATCGCGGAGGTGAAGAAGTCCCGTGCAGAAATTCCTTCAAACCCTAATTCAAGCAAGTGTTCCATTGCTTGTTGTGGTGTTCTTGAAGCGTTGTTTGTCAGAAAAGCATACGGAATTTGATGCTCTTGTAAATATGCTAGAAAAGATTTTGCTCCAGGCAACACCTGTGAACCGCTGTACATGGTTCCATCTAAATCGATTAAGTACATTATGTAACCCCCTTGATACTATTGTTTTGCTAGACTCTCATTGTATCACTAACACTGCGCACTGTAAACGCTCATAAAAAGGACCAGGTATGCGCGCAAGGCAAATTGCCAAAGGGCTTCCCCCCTTTTGTTTTAATGTTGCTCCCACAATTGTTGTTTTAGCACAAATTGATCCATCGCCTCTTGAGGTAAAGACTTTTGCATCTGCTTCATTTGCTGCTCAAACCACTTCCTTTTGACTGTGTTTATTTCTCACCAGCTCCATGATTTCTACCTTCTTTACAAGTGGATCAAGGTCCCCCTATCCAAATGTAAGCATTTTCGCATTTCTTTAGAGTGATGGCAAAAGTTTGCCACAAAACCATCAACGCTGCATTGTGGGGATCGGTCAACTGAAACGATCAACGTTTGGCTTTCGCGTCGAAGAGCTTTGCGGCTGGTTGTGTAATTTGGAAAAACAGCTGATTTCCCACCTTTTGATAGGATTGCAATTTGTTTCCTTTCATTTCATTTGAATGGATAGTAGTAGTGAAACATAGAATAAAGGGTATTGCTTCTCTTGTGAAGCAATACCCTTTATGGGCAATAAGTGGTTAGTAGGAAATGTCCATACCCAACCCTTTGATGGCTTTTTGTATAGACGTAGGATCTTGACACGTTTCTTTAACCGTATCAATCGAAATAATTCCTGACTTATATAAACGCATCAGTTCGGTATCAAACGGCATCATGCCTTCTTTTATTGAAGTTTGCATAACCGACATGATTTGATACGTTTTTCCCTCACGAATCATATTGGAAATCG
>JBOGAI010000129.1:0-2961 GCA_051655665.1 Erysipelotrichaceae bacterium
GGCCTTCTTTGGCTCCAAAAGAAAAGGTTTGTGTAGAAGGTACAGTGGATGATTGTGCTGAAAAAAGTACTTCATTACCGCCAACCTTCGCCTTGGCGCAAACAGGAATAACGGCTGGGAAGCAAGAGAGGGTGATGGTCATTTGGGGATCGTGTACGCCATATCAAAGAAATGCTTCCCCTCTTGTATACAACTTTTCCGATTGAAATGAGAATTTCCGCTGAAAGCGTTTCAAAAGGAATGAAAAAAATGATGTTACGTCGTGCGCTCTTATGAGCGATCTAACAGCAGAAAATGGTGAAAGGTCTTCGAAATTTAAAAAATGTATGAAAAATAGCCAAAATATCGGCAAATTAAGCATAAAAGTATTGATTGGAGCCGATAAATGGCGACGAGAGGTGCTTGGTTTTCTAAAAATGGTGTGAATATCCAACACCTAAAAAAAAGTTAGAAAAAAATAATAATTGTATACAAGCCTATTTACAACACATACAATTAGTGGTAATATAATGTTGTGGAAACGCTAACATTTGTTAGAGGAAGGAATATTGATATGAAAATGACATTTCGTTGGTACGGAAGTGATGATCCGGTTACCTTAAAAAATATCCGTCAAATTCCAAACATGAGCGGCGTGGTTACGGCAGTTTATTCCGTACCTGTTGGTGAAGTTTGGCCGATGGAAGACATCTTGAAATTAAAAGCAGACGTTGAGGCAAGTGGATTGGAAATGGAAGTAATCGAATCGGTTCCCGTACATGAAGACATCAAATTGCGTCGTGGCGACTACAAACGTTACATCGAAAACTATAAAGAAAACATTCGTCGTTTGGGAAGTGTGGGCGTGAAATGTATTTGTTACAACTTCATGCCAGTATTTGACTGGACACGTTCTCAATTGGACAAGGAGTTGGCGGATGGTTCCAATGCCTTGGTATACTACAAAGAACAAGTAGACCAATTGGACCCAACAAAACTTGCGCTACCTGGTTGGGATGCGAGCTACTCTCCGGATCAAATCAAAGAATTGATCGATGCGTATCAAGCGCAAGGGGAAGAAGGACTTTGGGAAGCACTAGGTGAATTCTTGAATGAAATCATGCCAGTGGCCATTGAAGCAGACGTAAACATGGCGATTCACCCGGATGATCCACCTTGGTCAATTTTCGGAATCCCTCGTATTATTACAAACGAAGCCAATTTGGATCGTTTCTTGGCATTGTACGATGACACACACAATGGCTTGACACTATGCTCTGGTTCACTTGGTTGTGCTCGTTTCAACAACTATGTAAACATGGTTAAAAAATACGGAGCAATGGGACGCATTCATTTTGCTCACGTACGTAATATTAAGATTTTAGAAGATGGTTCATTTGAAGAAAGTGCACACTTCTCTCCATGCGGAAGCTTGGATATCGTTGAAATCATCAAAGCATACCACGAAGTGGGCTTCAAGGGTTATTTGAGACCAGACCACGGACGTATGATTTGGGGTGAAACGGGGAAACCTGGTTATGGTCTATACGACCGTGCCCTTGGTGCAATGTATATGACGGGTATTTGGGAAACACTTGAAAAAACAAGTAAAAAAGGAGAATAAGGACATGAGTATTCCATTTCAAATTGATTTAAAAGACAAAGTTGTGGTCATTACGGGAGCAGGTGGTGTATTGTGCTCATTGTTTGCAAAAGCCGCTTCACAATGTGGTGCGAAAGTAGCATTGCTCGACTTGAACCAAGAAGCAGCACAAGCTTACGCTGATGAAATTACGGCAGTTGGCGGAATTGCGAAAGCATACAAAGTGAACGTTTTAGACAAAGCAAGCTTGGAAGCCGCTCGCAGTGCAATCAGCGCGGAGTTGGGAACTTGCGACATCTTGATCAATGGAGCTGGAGGTAACTCACCAAAAGCGACTACAGATAATGAAGTTTTCCATGAAGAAGATTTGGGTAAAATGAAAACATTCTTTGACTTGGATCAACAAGGCATCGAATTCGTATTCTCTTTGAACTACATGGGAACATTGCTTCCAACACAAGTGTTCGCGTTGGACATGATGAACAAAAAAGGAGCGAGCATCTTGAACATTTCTTCAATGAACGCCTTTACTCCTTTGACAAAAATCCCAGCATACTCTGGTGCGAAAGCGGCAATCTCCAACTTCACACAATGGTTGGCGGTACACTTTGCGGACGTAAACATCCGTTGTAATGCCATTGCTCCAGGATTCTTTGTAACCAAACAAAATGAGCGCTTGTTGTTCAATGAAGATGGAACTCCAACGCCTCGTTCTGAAAAAATCCTTCGTAACACACCAATGAACCGTTATGGAAAAGACGAAGAGCTAATCGGTACATTGTTGTATCTATTGTCTGAGGAAGCTTCTGGTTTCGTAAATGGAGTAGTAATTCCTGTAGACGGTGGATTTAGCGCATACAGCGGAGTATAGTGATGGAACACATCATTATTTCCGGCTTTGCAGACGAAATTTCTGCTCAATTGGATGAGCAGATTGCAACGTTGCATGAATTGGGGATCGACCACTTGTGCTTGCGCAGTGCCGATGGAAAAAACATTGGGGAATATAACGCTTCAGAGTTTGAAGAAACCCTGTTGCCAAGACTTCAAAAAGCAAATTTAAAAGTATCATCGATTGGTTCTCCGATTGGAAAAGTATTTATTGATGATGAAGAAGGCTTTGCGAAACAATTGTTGCAATTGCATGAACTGTGCAAGATGGCCAACTTGTTGCAAACGCCATACATTCGAATTTTCTCATTCTACATGCATCAAGGTTCCGACTTTGATGCATGCAAAGAACAAGTCATTGCGAAATTGCGCGTCTTCATTGAAGTGGCAAAAGCATATGATGTTGTGCTGTTGCATGAGAATGAAAAAGATATTTATGGAGACAATGCACAGCGTTGTTTGAATTTGATGAGTGAGTTGGGATGTGC
>JBOGAI010000130.1:0-1658 GCA_051655665.1 Erysipelotrichaceae bacterium
CAGGATTCGCTGCATTGGCGTACTTGGCTGTCATCTTGTTCCTAACCGTTCCTGCGAATGCAATTTTGCGTGATCCGGCGACGGGCGATTTGATGAAATCACCGTTTATGAGTTCCATTGTTGTAGTTATTGTCTTGTTCTTCCTTATTCCAGGGGTTGCTTATGGATATGGAAGTCGCAAATTTAAAAACTCAGGGGATATCATCGATTCAATGACCGATTCCATGAAAACCATGGCTTCCTACATTGTCTTGGTATTCTTTGCGGCGCAATTCATTGGGTACTTCAGCTATACCAAAATTGGTACGGTTGTAGCAGTTACGGGTTCACAAATCCTTCAATCAGCGGGTGCGGATGGCATCTTCTTGATCATCGGATTTGTCATCGTCGTTGCGTTCATCAACATCTTCATGGGTTCTGCTTCGGCAAAATGGGCAATTTTGGCTCCGGTATTTGTACCCATGCTGATGAACCTAGGATATAATCCAGCGGTTGTGCAAATGGCATACCGCATCGGAGATTCCACAACCAACATTATTTCACCATTGATGAGCTATTTTGCACTCATCGTGGCGTATGCTTCTCAATACGACAAAGATGCAAAAGCGGGAACACTGGTTACCATGATGTTGCCTTACTCTTTATTCTTGTTGATTGGATGGATTGTCTTGTTGTTGGCATTCTTCTTCTTCAAAATCCCTCTGGGTCCAGGCGTTATTATGTAAGCTTGCCCCACGGTGGGAAAAAGCACTCGCATGCGAGTGTTTTTTTTGTTTGGGGGAGGTCAAATTTCAAGAAAGTGGTGAATTGTTCACCTTACAGAGGGCAAAGAAACAGGAAAGACGCCAATGCGATGCATGAAAAATGTAGAAATAGGAATAAATTATAAACATTTTTAGGATAAATTATTGATTTCACAAAGAGCTTGTGATAATATAAACGAGAACAATAGGAGGAATTATTCAAATGAAAAAATTATTGGCATTGATCTTGTGTGCTGGTGTATTAGCTGGTTGCGGTGCTTCTTCAAAAACGTACAAAGTAGGAGTTGCTTCTGTAACATCTATGAAATTGGCTGATGCGACTGCAGAAAAAGAAGGGCAAGTACAAGCAAACACTACTTACGCTTCTGTAGTATTGGACAAAGACGGAAAAATCGTTGACGTAGCAATCGACGTTGCACAAAACAGCGGTAAATTCAACGCTGCTGGGGAAGTAACAACAGACGCTGCTGCTGCAACTCCAACAAAACGCGAAAAAGGTGACGATTACGGAATGAAAAAAGCTTCTGCAATCGGTAAAGAATGGTTCGAACAAGCGGACGCTCTGGAAGCTTGGATGATCGGAAAAACAATCGACGAAGTAAAAAACTTGGAGCGCGACGAAGCGGGTGTTCCTACAACTGAAGATTTGACTTCTTCTGTAACAATCAAAACAAACGACTACATCAACGCAGTAGTTGCTGCTGCTGAAAACGCAGTAGAAGTAAAAGGAGTAGCTAAAGTTGGTACAACTTCAGAAACTTCATTGAAAATGGCAGCTGCTACAGCTGAAAAAGAAGGTTCAATCCAAGCAAACACTACATTCGGCGTTGTTGCGTATGACAAAGACGGAAAAGTATTGATGGCTAACATCGACGTTGCGCAAAACACTGGTAA
>JBOGAI010000131.1:0-4783 GCA_051655665.1 Erysipelotrichaceae bacterium
ATTTGCTCGACCACGTCATTGCCATAAGAGGTAACAACTTTCGCCCCCAACTGCTCCGCCAAATGCATGTTTTTATACAAGACATCTTTTTTTTCTTTGGACAGGTCAGAGAAGTGCGCTGTTTCCACATAGAACGCCGTAAACTTCCCCCGAAAGGCTTTGGCCATTCTTGCCCCCTGACGAATTACTTTTTCATTGGTGGGAGACGTCGACAAACAAATCAGAATGTGTTCGACGGAAATGCCCTCTGCTTCGGCATTGACCCAAATGTTTTTCTCTTGGATCAAATTTACACGATCCGCCATACGACGCAAGGCAATTTCACGTAAGCTGACCAAGTTTTCAATCGAGAAAAAGTTTTCTAAGGCTTTGCTTGCCTGATGAGAACGATAAATCTTGCCATTGCGCAACCGCTCTAACAACTCCACCGGTTCAACATCGACTAGTTCTACCTGATCGGCTTCATCAAAAATGGTATCCGGAATGCGCTCGCGCACTGCGATTTTGGTGATGCCCGCAATCATGTCATTCAAACTTTCCAAGTGTTGCACGTTCACGGTTGTGTAGACATCAATCCCCGCATTCAACAACTCTTTGATGTCTTGATAACGCTTGAGATGACGGCATGTCGGCGCATTGGTATGTGCCAACTCATCCACTAGCACAATTTTAGGATTGCGCTTTAAGGCAGCATCCAAATCAAATTCATGCAAGGTGATGTTTTTGTGCTGAATGGCAAGAGATGGCAAAAGCTCTAATCCTTGGGTTAGAGCCATTGTTTCCGGTCGCGTATGAGGTTCGATGTATCCAATGATGACATCAATGCCTGCCTTTTGGGCCTCATGGGCAGATTGCAGCATGGCATAGGTCTTCCCTACGCCAGCAGCATACCCAAAGAAGATTTTCAATTTTCCTTTGCCTGCTTTTTCTTCCAGTTGTTCCACATGTTTGAGCAAGGCATCTGGATTTCGTTTTATTTCTGCCATAATCCCATCTCTTTTCTATAATTTGTGATTGTGTCTGAGTTGATTATACTATGCTTTAGGGCTGAATACCATCCAAAGCAAGGTTTAATTCTAGCACATTGACAACCGGTTCTCCAAAAATTCCAAACAAGCGCTCCGTGGTGTATTCCTTCACCAATGCTTCCACCTCTGATGAATGCAATTTGCGTTTGCTCGCCACGCGTTCTACTTGGTAAAGCGCCGCTGCCACACTGATATGAGGATCCAAGCCACTTCCCGAACCCGTTACCAAATCTAAAGGAATGGGCGTCTTAGCTTGGTCAGGATGCGTTTGTTTCAACAAGGCAATACGTGTCGCAATTTGGTCTTTGAACGCCAAGGAATTGGGGTCTAGATTGGAGGGTTGCGCATAGTAGTAGGGAGTCCCTTCCTCGGATTGAAAGGTATCGTAGTCCACTTGACTTAGGCGGCCCCAAAAGTATTCTTCTTTGGAAAAGGGTTGCGCAAGCAAACGGCTACCGACAACCCTTCCCTCTTGTTCAATCAAGCTGCCATTGGCTTGAAATGGAAACAAGGTTTGTGCCATCACCGTCATGACCATAGGGTACACAACCCCGCACACCAGTGTCAAAAGCGTCACAAAGCGTAGCGCATTGTGTAGTCCATCCCATAGTTTTTTCATATTCGATTCCTCCTATGCCATGATGCCGAAGCTAACCAATAGTACATCGATCAGCTTCACAAAAAGGAAAGGGGTAATGATTCCACCCAATCCATAAATCAATAAGTTTTGCGACAGTAGTTTGCCTGCAGAGACTTCTCGGTACTTGACCCCTTTTAGAGAGAGGGGAATCAAGGCAATGATGACCAGTGCATTGTACAAAATCGCGGAGAAGACAGCACTTTCGGCACTGTGCAAGTTCATGATGTTCAACGCCGACAAGCTAGGATATATGCCCATAAACAATGCTGGAATGATTGCAAAATACTTCGCCAAATCATTGGCAATGCTAAAAGTGGTCAACGACCCACGGGTCATCAGCAACTGTTTCCCAATCCGTACAATCTCGATGAGTTTGGTTGGAGAAGAATCCAAGTCGACCATGTTGCCCGCTTCTTTCGCAGCCTGTGTCCCGGTGTTCATCGCTACGGCAACATCCGCTTGCGCAAGCGCAGGTGCGTCGTTGGTTCCATCTCCCGTCATGGCCACTAGGTGGCCTTTGGCTTGAAAATCGCGAATCATCGCCAGTTTCGCCTCCGGGGTCGCTTCCGCCAAAAAGTCATCGACACCGGCTTCCGCCGCAATGGCGGCAGCCGTTAAGGGATTGTCCCCGGTAATCATGATGGTTTTGATGCCCATCTTACGCAAATCGGCAAATTTTTCCTGGACGCCGGTTTTGATGATGTCTTTGAGATAGATGACCCCAATGACTTTATGGTTTTTGGACACCACTAGCGGGGTTCCCCCTTGGTTGGCAATATCTCGTACAACCTCATCGCATTGTTTGCTGTAGGTTTGACCATGGGCCAACACATACGCTTTCATCGAGTCAGCAGCTCCTTTGCGAATTTCTAACCCTTTCATATTGACCCCACTCATGCGAGTAGTCGCCGAAAACGGTACAAATTCCATGCCGAGTTCATGCAAGTTGCGCGCCCGGATGCCAAACTTATCTTTGGCCAAGATCACAATGCTGCGTCCTTCCGGTGTTTCATCCGGCAAAGAAGACAACTGCGCGGTATCGGCCAATTCCCCGATGGTGTGTCCATCGACGGGAATAAAGGCACTGGCTTGACGGTTCCCCAAGGTAATGGTGCCCGTTTTGTCTAGCATCAAGATGTCCACATCCCCCGCTGCTTCAATGGCTCGACCACTCATCGCCAAGACATTGGCTTGATTCAGACGCGACATTCCGGCAATGCCGATGGAGGAAAGCAAGGCGCCAATGGTGGTGGGCGCCAAACAAACCAACAAAGCAATCAAAGAGGTAAGCGAAATGGGGTTGGTGATGTTGGCTTCTTTGCTGACAAAGCTTGCATATGCATACAGGGAAACGGTAACCAAAATAAAGATGAGCGTCAATGCCATCAAAAAGATCTGCAAGGCTACTTCATTCGGGGTTTTTTTGCGCGACGATCCTTCGACCATTGCAATCATCTTATCCAAAAAGCTCTCCCCCGCTTCACTGGTCACTTCAATGACCAGCCAGTCGGAAATGACCATCGTTCCTCCGGTTACAGCAGACCGATCGCCCCCCGCTTCGCGTACCACGGGTGCAGATTCTCCAGTAATTGCGCTCTCGTCGACCGAAGCTGCCCCTTCGATGACTTCCCCATCGGCTGGGATTTGTTCCCCGGCTTTCACCAATACCAAATCCCCCTTCTTCAAGGTACTAGACACCACACATTCCAAGCTTTCTTTGTCCTGTGGGTCCCTCATTTTATAGGCTTCTACGTCTTTTTTGGCACTACGCAACGAATCCGCCTGTGCCTTGCCACGTCCTTCGGCAATGGCTTCCGCAAAATTGGCAAACAAAACAGTAAACCACAAGACAATGGCAATACCCAAAATGTATCCACTTGACGCATCTTTGATACCAAACAGGGACAAGCAAAACAAAACCGTTGTAAAAAGGGAACTCAAATAAACCAAGAACATAACCGGATTTTCCAGTTGCGTTTTGGGATCTAATTTTAGGAAGGAGTCTTTCAAGGCTCTTATGAGAATGGCATTGCCCATTGTATTTTTACGAAGTTGTTTCATACGTTGCTCCTTACACGATCATATTCAAATATTCCGCAATTGGCCCAAGCGATAAGGCTGGAAAAAAGCTCAGGGCTCCGATGAGCACAATGACAAACACCAACAAAAACACAAACATTGGATTGCAGGTGGATAAGGTTCCCGAACTCGACGCCACTTTCTTTTTCTTCGCCAGACTTCCGGCAACTGCAAGCATCGCAACCATGGGTACGAAACGAGCAAATATCATACTGATTCCTAAAAGTGTATTTAGAAAGAGCGTGTCGGCTTGCACACCCGCAAAGGCAGACCCATTGTTCGCGCCAGCGCTGGTAAACATATACAAGAACTCACTGAATTTATGTGCCCCCTCATTTACAAACAAGGTCGAAATCGAAGGCAAAAAGGCCGCAATCCCACTTGTCACCAAAATGGCAACCGGTGTGGCCAAACAGGCGTACGCCGTCATTTTCATTTCATAGGGTTCAATCTTTTTCCCCAAATACTCTGGGGTACGTCCCACCATCAAACCGGCAATGAAGACGGTCAAAATGGCAAAGGCGATCATGCCATATAAGCCCGATCCTGCTCCCCCAAAGATGACCTCCCCAAGTTGCATTAGAACCAGCAAGGTAAATCCGCTAAGCGGTGCATACGAATTGAGCATCGAGTTGACCGATCCATTGCTTGCTGCCGTCGTAAAGATGGACCAGGTAACCGAGGAGGCAATGCCAAAACGAGCTTCTTTGCCTTCCATATTCCCCAAACTTTGGTTCACGCCAGAGAAGTCCAAGCTGCTGTTTTGCGACAACAGCGGTGTAGCATGGGTTTCAGCGAAGGCGGCAACACTTAGGGCAAGCAATAAGACCAATAACATGGCCGAGAAAATGGCGATGCCCTGTTTAGAATCCTTGATGATTTTTCCAAAGGCAAAGCACAAGGACATCGGCAATAATAAAATGGCAATCATTTGAATCAAATTGGAGAAGATGGTTGGGTTTTCCAGTGGGAAAGCCGAGTTGGTTCCAAAGAATCCTCCCCCATTGGTACCCAATTGCTGGATGGCAATCTGAGT
>JBOGAI010000132.1:0-4761 GCA_051655665.1 Erysipelotrichaceae bacterium
GCGTGTTGAATTGTTGTCACCAGATGATGAACCGGAAATTGCGCGCCGCATTCAAGAAGGAGACGAAGAAGCCAAACGCATCTTGATCTCCGCCAACTTGCGTTTGGTAGTATCCATCGCAAAAAAATACGTGGGACGCGGAATGTTATTTTTGGATTTGATCCAAGAAGGTAATATGGGGCTGGTAAAAGCTGTCGAAAAATTTGACTATACCAAAGGATTTAAGTTTTCAACGTATGCAACGTGGTGGATCCGTCAGGCCATTACACGTGCAATTGCGGACCAAGCACGTACGATTCGTATTCCGGTACATATGGTGGAAACCATCAATAAATTGACACGTGTCCAACGCCAGTTGGTTCAAGATTTGGGTCGTGATCCAAGTGCAGAAGAAATTGCAGAAAAAATGGATGGAAACATTACACCTGAAAAAGTGCGCGAAATTCAAAAAATCGCCTTGGATCCGGTCAGTTTGGAAACCCCAATTGGAGAAGAAGACGATTCGCACTTGGGCGATTTCATCGAGGACAAAGATGCGCTTTCTCCGGATGAATATGCCAACAATCAATTGTTGAAAGACGAAATCAACATTGTCTTGCAAGGGTTGACCGAACGCGAAGAAAAAGTATTGCGCTTGCGTTTTGGATTGTACGATGGACGTACTCGCACCCTTGAAGAAGTAGGGAAAGAGTTCAACGTTACGCGTGAGCGTATTCGTCAAATCGAAGCCAAAGCATTGCGTAAACTCAAACACCCAACACGTTCGAAACGTTTGAAAGATTTCGTAGACAAATCGTAATATGAAACTATCCATTCGATTACAGGCCATTGCAGACCTGATCCCTGTGGGGAAACGTGTAGCAGACATCGGAACCGACCATGCTTTGTTGCCTTGTTATTTGATTCAGCACAACCTTGCCTCTCACGTATATGCATGTGACCTAAACCAAGGACCGCTTGATCATGCTGCTATGACCATCACGAAATACGAGTGTCAAGATTCGATTTCACTGGTCCTTAGCAATGGACTTGAAAAAGTGGATCCAACGGTTGAAGTCATTGTGATCGCCGGAATGGGCTTTGAAACCATCAAACTCATTTTGGAGGGACAAATTGAGCGGTTTTCAAACATGGAAACGCTCATTATCCAGTCCAATACGGATTTAGCGGATTTGCGTTATTGGTTAAACCAAAACAACTTCACCATTGAAGCGGAATCCCTAGTGGAAGATGGCTTTTATTACCATATCCTAAAAGTGAAGCGAGGACGACAAACACTGCGCGATGAGCAAATCCGTTTTGGCTATCAGCTCGAACAAAACCCTTTATGGGTGGCTGAATTGCAGCGTCTTCAAAATCACTACAGTTCGATTTTGAAGAATATCCCAGTGGATCATCCCAAGTACGTCATCATCCAGAGTGACCTTGAGAAAATTCAAAGTCTTTTGAGTCAGCGATAAAGTGCAATTGTCTTACAGCTAGAAAAGACGTACTATTCCATGAAAAAGCCGAGTCACTTGGACTCGGCTTCATTATTATAAAATTTGTTGCATATCAATGGCGGGTTTTTGCTGATTTTGCTCATAGTGCTCTAAAAAGTCGATGACCTGTTTGGTCAAGTACGTTGGGGTAGAGGCGCCTGCTGAAATCGCAACCCGTTCACATCCCTCTAAATCACGCAGATCAATGTCCTGCACGGATTCGATAAGCAAAGAACGTTTCACCCCATGTTGCAAGCCAATATGAGCCAAACGAGTGGAATTATTGGAGTGTGGATCCCCGACAACATAGAGCAGGTCTACATTTTGCAAATCCGCAATGGCTTTTTGGCGCATGCGGGTCGCATCGCAGATTTCTTCGCATACTTCAAGTTGCGCAAAGCGGTTACGAGCGGTTTCAATAAGAGATGCTACATCTTCCATTGACATGGTCGTTTGGTTGGTCAAAAAGAGAGGGCCTTGAAGTTGGAGCGCCTGTAACTCTTCTTGAGTTTCCACCAGGTGAACCTGTTCACCCAACGCAACTGCCGCTTCGCTTTCCGGATGGCCTTTTTTGCCGATGTAGATGACTGAGTAGCCATTTTGTAAATAGGCTTTGATAAGCGTTTGGGTTTTGGTCACATCAGGGCAGGTCGCATCGACCACTTTTAACCCCTTCGAGAGTGCCTTTGAAAAGGCTTTTTCATCAATTCCATGCGCCGTGAAAATCACGATTCCGGAATCGATGCGATCAAGTAGGTCTAGACGACTTACGCCTTTTTCTTCTACTGTTTCAATATTTAGATTATATAGTGCTTCAACCACAAATTTATTGTGTACTAACATACCTAGAATGGTAATTTTCTCATGGGGGTATTCACGGCGGGTGCGTTTGGCTAATTCAATTGCGCCAACAACACCTTTGCAAAAACCACGGGGGACAACTTTTATTATTTCCATATGGTTCACCTCGTACTACATTATACTCGTTGTTGTGTGAAAACACAAAATAATATGCTATTGTTTGGAAGTTTGTGAATTTTCATGTATAATATAGCATGGTTATAGCGACAGAAAGGATGATTTGATGTCAAGTTATAAAGATTATAATTTTAGTGAACCTACGAAACGGTTCATCGAAATAAATGGATTTGAACAACCGACTGCCATCCAAAAAGCAGTCATTCCTTTGGCAATGAAAGGAAAAGATATTATTGGGATTTCGGATACGGGGACGGGGAAAACCCACGCCTTTTTGATTCCGATCTTAGAGCGCATGGATATTGAACAAGACTACGTGCAAGCCGTCATCACGGCACCGACTCGTGAATTGGCAATGCAATTGTACAACCGTGCTGCTAGTATGAGTGAAGCGTTACCAGGGTTGCGCGTGAAACTGATCACGGGTGGAATGGAACGTACTCGTATGAGTTCTTCTTTAAAAGTACAGCCACACATTGTAATAGGAACGCCAGGTCGTATCAAGGACTTGTTTTTGAACGATCAATCCTTACGCGTTGAAAAAGCAAGTATTTTTGTAATCGACGAAGCAGACATGACGATGGAATATGGATTCTTGGAAGATGTGGATGCTATCGCGGGGCGCATGCGCAATGATTTGCAAATGTTGAGCTTTTCTGCAACCGTTCCAAACCAGTTGAAACTGTTCTTGAAAAAGTACATGAGTGCACCTGAAACCGTACGTATTGAACACGATGCGATGATGAAGCCAAAAATCGAACACATCCTGGTACCGGTTAAACACTTGAACTATGTGGATGCTATGCTTGAAATCCTTCCAGGATTCAAACCATACATTTGTTTGATTTTTGCCAATACAAGAACAATGGCATCACAAGCCGCTCAAGAGCTGCGCGATCGTGGTTTTGGGGTCATCGAGCTACATGGAGACCTTGCTCCGCGTGCCCGTCGTAATGCAATGAAGTCACTCGTTAATATTGAACAAACCTTTGTCGTGGCGACGGATATCGCCGCTCGTGGGATTGATATCGATGGGGTTTCCCATGTCATTTCTTTGGGATTCCCAAAAGAATTGGACTTCTATGTGCACCGTGCAGGTCGTACGGGCCGTGCAGGGAAGACGGGGGTGTGCTATGCGTTATATAAAAAAGAAGACGATGCTGCCATCCGTCAATTGGAAGTAAAAGGCATTCATTTTGCACATCGCACATTCAAAAATGAAACGTGGCAAGACTTGAAGCCTTTGCATCAAAAGAAAACGAAGAAAAACGATCCGTTGGAAAAAGAAATTGCGAAAATTGTTCAACGTAAGAAAACCGTGGTCAAACCGGGCTATAAGAAGAAACGCCAAGTTGAAGTAGATCGCTTGAAACGCAAAGCCAAACGCGCGATGATCCAAGAAGACATCACTCGTCAAAAGAAAGAACGCGCCAAAGCAAAACAAATTGAAAAACGTGGAGAGGTTGAATAATGATTATTGGTTCTCATGTTTCGATGAGTGCACCCGATTATTTAGTGGGTGCTGTCAAAGAAACACTATCCTATGGAGCAAATGCGATGATGATTTATACGGGTGCTCCGCAAAACACAGTTCGTAAGAATATCGAAGCGCTACAGGCGGAGCAAGCCTTTGCATTGCTTAATGAGCATGGGCTATCAATTGATCATGTGGTCGTACATGCTCCCTATATCATCAATTTGGCGAACACGGTTAAAAGCGAAACCTTTGAACTGGCAGTTTCTTTTCTTGCGAAAGAAATTGCCAGATGCAATGCACTAGGCTTAACCAAGCTGGTGTTGCATCCAGGGTCTCACGTAAATGCTGGGGAAGAGGTAGGGTTAGCACAGATCATCAAAGGGCTTGACGCCGCTATGCAAGACATTGGCAATGTTACCATTTTATTGGAAACAATGGCGGGGAAGGGCAGTGAACTGGGGAAACGCTTCGAACAGTTGAAATACATTCGGGATCACGTTGCGAAACCAGAACACATCGGTATTTGTTTGGATACTTGTCATGTGCATGATGCAGGCTATAATCTCAATGAACTGGATGCATTGTTGGATCACTTTGACGAAGTGTTGGGTCTTGATTTGTTGCAAGTCATTCACTTGAATGACTCTAACCATGTACAAGGCGCAGCAAAAGATCGTCATGCCAATCTAGGTGATGGTGAAATCGGCTTTGATTCCTTGTACAAGGTTGCCCATCATCCCAAGTTGAAGCACGTAATCAAGATTTTAGAAACCCCATATATTGATGGTGTAGCACCGTACAAAGCGGAAATCGATCAACTTTTGG
>JBOGAI010000133.1:0-3867 GCA_051655665.1 Erysipelotrichaceae bacterium
ATGTCGGTCCTGGTAGGGGAAGTGCGGCGGGTTCTTTGGTCTCCTATGTACTAGGCATCACCGGAGTCGACCCCTTGCATTACCAGCTGGTGTTCGAGCGTTTTTTGAATCCCGAACGTATTGCCATGCCAGATATCGACATCGATTTTCCTGACAACCGCCGTGAAGAAGTCATTCAGTATGTGCGCGAACGCTATGGGTTCAAGCGAGTCGCCAACATTGCCACGTTTGGCACGCTAGGCGCCAAGCAGGTCATCCGGGATGTTTCAAAAGTGTTGTCCATTCCAGCCAAAGAAGTGGATTTGCTGGCCAAAAGCATTCCCAATGCCCTAAACATGACCTTGCAACGGGCCTACCAAGAGTCCACTAAATTCAAAGCGCTCATTGATCACAATCCCAAATATCAAGAAGTCTTGAACCTCGCGTTGCAGCTTGAAGGCTTGCCACGTCATGTATCAACCCATGCAGCCGGGGTGGTGTTAAGTCAAAAACCAATCGAAGACATCATTCCCGTGCAATCCATGGGGGATGCCGGCATTATGACCCAATACCAAATGGATCAATTGGAACGCTATGGGCTCATCAAAATCGACTTTTTGGGCTTGCGCAACTTGACCATCATTGATGAGGTGGTCCATGAGATCCAGCAACAAAAGCCGTTTGACATCCTGAAAATCGATTTGGATGATGCGGCGACGTTGGAGATGATTGGCAAAGCCAACACCCAAGGCGTTTTTCAACTTGAAAGTGCGGGGATGCGCTCGCTATTGATGCGCATGCAACCCAAAAGTTTTGAGGAAGTGGCAGCGGTCATTGCGCTGTTTCGTCCAGGTCCGATGCAATTCATCGACCAGTATCTCGCAAATCGTGCCAATCCAGACCAAATATCCTATTTGCATCCAGACCTCAAACCGCTGCTTGAGAATACCTATGGAATCATGGTCTACCAAGAACAAATCATCGCCGTCGCCCAAAAGCTGGCAGGCTTTAGTGCGGGGAAGGCGGAGGTCTTGCGCAAAGCCATCTCCAAAAAACTTGGAGACCAGTTCATCGCACTTCGTAACGATTTTGTAAGCGGAGCAATGGCCAACGGCTACAGCGACGCGTTGAGCGAGGAAGTGTTTTCGTGGATGGAACGCTTTGCCAATTATGGATTCAACCGTTCTCACTCCATCGCCTATGGCATGATTGCAATGCAAATGGCGTATTTGAAAACACATGAGCCACATCACTTCTATGCAGCCATCTTGAATTCGGTCATCGGCAATGCCACCAAAATTTCCGAGTACTTGTTTGAGGCCAAAGCACAAGGCATTGTGATTCATGAACCGAGCATCCAATATTCCGGCTTTCACTTCACGATGGTAGGCGGCATGTTGTATTATCCTTTGTCTGGCATCAAGGGGATGCGAGCATCCCTCATTCAAGCAATTCAAGAAGAGCGAGCCCTTGCTCCCTTTGAAGACTACTTCAAAACAATTGCCCGCTTACATTTGCGCAAAGTGAGCAAAGGGTTCTTAGAAAGTTTGATTCAAGCCGGTGCTCTCGATTTCTTGCATGAAAGCCGAGCTTCCATGCTGGCGACGCTTGAAGAAGCGCTGCGCTATGCGGAAATTGTGAAGATTGAGGACGAAAGCCAGGTGTACATGGATTTCAATCTGGTCAGTACGCCGAAAATGATCGAAGCGAAAGAAAACAAAGCCATTCGTGCGCAGTTGCAACATGCCTTGCTGGGGGTCTACTTGCAAGACCATCCAATGGTGGCCCTGCGCAAACGCATCGATCCCGCCCTCAAGCCACTCTTGGTGCAAAAGCAGCAGGAAGCGCGCATTGTAGGCCTTGGTCAAATCCGTAAAATCCGCCCACATCGCACCAAAAAAGGCGATGCGATGGCTTTTGTGAGCGTGGAAGATGAGACCATGACGCTCGATTTGGTGTTCATGCCCAAAACGTATGAGAAGTACAAAGAATTGCTGCAAGTCAATGCGCTTGTCTACTTTGAAGCCAAAAACGACCAAGAGCAAAGTTGCATTGTGTGGTCGATGAAACCCATTCATTTGGACAAGGAAACACACCCCTAGTTTCCTTTCACAAAAAGCGTGGAATCTTCTTGACTAATCAGGGGGTCCATGCTAATATATATGGTGTTGTAAGTCCTTTTATTAGGAATACAACCGCTCACGCAAGGCAGTAAGAACGAACCTTCGTCACCTTGCATGGCGAGTCTTATCGTTTATAGAAGGAGGTGCGATTATGTACGCAATTATCGAAACAGGTGGAAAGCAAATCCAGGTTGAAGTTGGATCAACAATCTTCGTAGAGAAATTGAACGCTCAAGAAGGTGAAGTTGTAACATTCGACAAAGTTGTTGTTTATTCAAATGAAACAACTAAAATTGGTACACCGTATGTAGAAGGTGCAAAAGTGAGTGCTAAAGTTGAAAAACATGGCAAAGGGAAAAAGATCACGATTTTCAAATATAAATCGAAAAACGGATCTTCACACCGTAAACAAGGTCACCGTCAACCATACACTAAATTAGTTGTAGAAGCAATCGAAGCTTAAGCTAATGGTGAAGGTGTTTGTAGATTCCAAAGCCAATGTGATTCAACGCGTTAAGATTACTGGACATGCAGAGTTTGGACCTCATGGTCAAGATTTGGTTTGTGCAGGGGTATCAAGCATCGCCGTTGGAACACTCAATGCTTTAGATCTACTAGCTAACGATTCCTGTCAGTTCAAAATGGACGCTGGTTTGGTTACGATTGAAGTACTCGATTGCAACAATGCAACAGTACAAACGATTCTTCAAACATTGGTGATTCAATTGACGACAATGGAAGAAAGTTATCAAAAATTTATTCGAATAAATAAACAGGAGGTGTGATTATGAAATTTGTATTAGACATTCAGTTGTTCGCGTCTAAAAAAGGGGTAGGGTCCACAAAAAATGGTCGTGACTCTCATTCCAAACGCCTGGGTGCGAAAAAAGCTGATGGACAGTTCACAAATGCAGGTTCAATCATTTACCGTCAACGTGGAACAAAAATTCATCCTGGTACTAACGTAGGTAGAGGTGGAGACGATACATTGTTTGCTTTGACAGCAGGTATTGTTAAATACGAGCGTTTCGGTAAAAAGAGAACTAAAGTTTCTGTATACCCACAAGTGTAACGAAAAATCCCCAGCGATGGGGATTTTATAATGTATAGAGTATGCAAGAGAATGCTATAATAAATGTAGTAAGATAGGAGGTGAAACGATGTTTGTCGATCGCGTAAAATTAAAAGTAAAAGCGGGAGACGGTGGTAATGGAATTGTATCCATGCGCCGTGAGGCCTATGTACCATTGGGAGGTCCCAATGGGGGTGATGGAGGAAATGGAGGAAATGTCGTTTTCGAAGTTGACCAAGGGAAATCTACGCTTTTAGATTTACGGTTTAACAAAAAAATTCACGCTGAAAGTGGTGAAAAAGGAAAACCGAAAAAGATGCACGGTGCTGCAGGGAAAGACTTTGTCATCAAAGTTCCCCAAGGTACGGTCGTCAAAGATTTAAAAACAGGAAACGTGATTGCGGATTTGACGCGTCATGGTCAAAAAGCAATCATTGCGAAAGCCGGGAAAGGTGGGCGTGGAAACTTCCACTTCAAATCCAGCAAGAACCCTGCTCCAGAATATTGTGAAATGGGTGCTCCTGGTGAAGAAAAAGAAATTCTCGTTGAACTAAAAGTATTGGCAGATGTAGGATTAGTCGGATTCCCAAGTGTTGGAAAATCCACATTGCTCTCTGTCGTATCCAAAGCGCGCCCTGAAATCGCGGATTACCATTTCACTACGATTACTCCAAATCTTGGAATGGTTCAAGT
>JBOGAI010000134.1:0-3575 GCA_051655665.1 Erysipelotrichaceae bacterium
GGCAGACGACAACGGACGCTATACCCCAGAATCGATTTATTTGAAAAGTCAGATGTGGGATTTTGGTCAAAAGAAACAACCTTCTGCGTGGTTGACCTATCAATGCATTAAAATCCTGGTGCGCAGTGGAAGGATATCCCTTAATGAGTCTGAAGCAGAATAGGAGAACCGTATGTCCTCATTATCACAAGATCTCATAGCCTACGCAACCCTTCTAGAAGAAGGCACTTTGCAAAGAACACTCAAAGGGTTGTATGCTTTTATGGAAGAACTTCAAAGAAGTCTACACGCCCAACAACCGACGTATCATTGCTCCCCCTTGTACAAAGGGATGTTTGATATGAGTTATTTTGCCTTTACCCCGCCTGCCTTAAAGGCGCAAGGCTTAAAGGTGGCCGTGGTCTACGTCCATGCTACAGGATGTTTTGAATTGTGGCTGGCTGCCAACAATCGTACCCTTCAAAAACAAGTACATGCACGATTGTCCGGGCAGTCTTTTGGGTGCTTTGAAAAAAGCATCCTGGGAACGGGGGTCGATGCCATCTTGCACTGCAATCTAGCAACTGTTTCCTCCTGTGACAAGATGGAGGGACTTCGCCTTCCGCTAGAACAGGCAATCTTGTCTGGAAGTGCAACACTAGTGGCGCTTTTGGACGTTCTTGAAACGTAGCTAGTGCTACGTTAGTAAAGTCGTGTTTGGGGGTCTTGACTAAAATAGTCAATGACGTATACTGAAGCTACCATAGAAGGGGTTGGTAGGAAATGAATGCAGCATTTTTGGAATGTTCCATTGAAAAACAAAAGCAAATCTTAGATGCGGGCTTGCATCTTTTCGCGCGCTTTGGATACAAAAAAGCGTCGACGGAAGAAATTGCAAGAACGGCAGGCATCTCGAAAGGTTTGCTTTTTTACTATTTTAAAAACAAACAGCATTATTATGAGGCGGTGTATCACTATGCCACAAAGTTGGTCCAAAACAGCGTGACACCTCCACCCGTAGAAGGAAAGGTGGAATTTTATGCTTGGATTGAACAAATCATAAGAGAGAAATGCAAGGTGTTTGTGGAAAACCCGGATTTGATGCACTTTCTGGCAAGCACCCGGGTTTCCAAAGAACCCTTCATCCAACAACTCATGGAAGCCGATGCGCAATTGCTGTCTCAACAAACGATGGCACATCCGTTGAGAGGAGTTGACATCTCCCGTTTTCGTGACGAACAAGAAGCGGTGGAAGTCATGGAGATGTTGATTTTGATGCTGGATGGCTACCTCAACAGCCTTGCAAAGGCAGCACAACCTGTTGCGCTAGAGGCATTGATGCGCAAATACAAGAAGTGGATTGGCATACTCAAACAAGCAACCAATCAGGAGGAATACAGATGAAAATCGCCATTTTTACCCTAGGGACACGTGGGGATGTCCAACCTTATCTGGCACTAGCCAAAACGGCCATTCAAAATGGGCATCGTGCACTCATTTGCACGGGACAAAGCTTTCAAGCGCTGATCGAATCCCATGGTGTCACCTATGTGAAAGCAGACAGTGATTTGATGGCTTTACTTGAAACCAAGGAAGGGCAAATGGTCTTCAACAATGCCATGGCCCACCCCCTTAAAACCAAAAAATTTCTAAACGAGGTCGTAAACCCCGCCTTTCGAATAAGTTTGGATCAGTTTTATGCGTGCACGCACGATGCAGATGTCATCGTGTACCATCCCAAAGCGTTTGCTGCGGTAGACATTGCCCTAGCACGCAACATTCCATGCATCAGCATGCCACCGGTGCCCATCCTGTATCCCATCGAGGAGTTCCCCCATTTGGCTCTTTCTCCTACCCGCTCCCTTGGAAAGAGAATGAACCGGTTAACCTATTTGGTCAATCAAAAAGCGGAGATGGGAAACATCAAAGAGGTGAATGATTTTCGTCAGAAGACCTTGCATTTGCCCAAACGCAAAGCGGGGATCTATACCTATGCAGTCGATGGAGTAGAAATTCCGATGATTTATCCGCTAAGTCCGTTGCTATTTGAGGAGGTAACAAGTTGGAATGGCCATGTTGTGCTCCCTGGCTTTTTCTTCCTCGAAGAGGACGTACCCCTTGCACAAGAAGTTGTGGACTTTCTAAAACAAGGAAAGGCCCCCATTGTCTTCTCTTTTAGCAGTATGCCGCTCAAAAATCCAACCAAAATGAAAACCATGGTGGAAAAGGCGCTTCTTGAAACCAACAATCGGGCGATTGTGTTGGTTGGCAACAGTGGACTTGCATGGGAATCAAACGAGCATACGCTGGTTATCCAGAGTGCTCCTCACTCCTTATTGTTTCCACAAGCCTTAGCCATCGTGCACCATGGAGGGGTTGGAACCATGGCGGCTGCCCTGAGAAGTGGAAAACCCCAATTCATCATTCCTTTTGGGGTAGACCAACCTTTCTGGGCGCATCGCTTGGATCAAATGGGGTGTGCGGTAAAACCATTGAAAGAACAAAACGTTACGGTGGAACACTTGTGTGAGCGTTTTGCAGCGTTTGAATCGACTGCGCTCATCGATAGAGCAAAACAACTTGGTCTCGCTCTTGCACAAGAACAAGGAACCCAAAACGCACTGGAATGGATCGAAGCCCTTGTTGCCAAAGGAAGGTAATCCCTTTTTCTGGATGTTCAAATGGCGTAAAGGTGTGATACAATGGGTGCAAAAAAAGAAGTGAGGAAAAAACGATGAAATTTGCAGTATTGGGCGATGTACATGGAAACAAATATGCACTGGAACGCGTGCTGGCGGACATTGAAACCAAAGCGGTTGATTTTGTCATCGCAACAGGCGATTTGGTTGGCTATTTGCCTTATCCCAATGAAGTAGTAGCGCGCATCAAAGAAGCGAAAATTTTGGTCGTACAAGGCAATCACGATTTTGCGATTGCCAATGCGCAAAAAGTCGAGCAAGCAGAGCTGGAAACCCTGAGTTGGGAAGAAATCCAAAAAAGCGCTTCGGCGAAATTTACCAATGCCGTTTTACATGATGCCAATCGCAAGTACTTGAAAGAATTGCCGACCTCACTGCGTTTGCAGTGTGCTGGTTATAACGTGCTAGTGGTCCATGGCAGTCCCTTCTCCATGAACGAATATGTTTATGAGGAGGAAGTGGCGTTGAAAGCCTTGGGGCAAACGATGGAAGCGGATGTCTTGATTTGCGGACATACCCATATTGCCTACCACAAAGAAGTGGAAGGAAAGCATTTTATCAATGCGGGGTCTGTGGGCAAACCCAAACATGGGGATGCACGTAGCAGCTATGTGGTGGTCAGCATTGACGAGCAAGGGGTGCACTGTACCATTGAAAAGGTGGCCTATGATGTGGCGCAACTGGTGAAAGACATTGCCCAGCATCCAATGATTGCCGATGCCTTGATTCCGATGTTGGAACAAGGTTACTAAACGAAAAGGGAAATCCATAGTGGATTTCCCTTTGTGTTATTTCCGGTTTTGTGATGAATGGTAGTTGGCAGGAGTCCATGGTATGTGTGCATTGACTTCTTGGTTGTAATGATGCAATGCGTCCATGGTGGTAAGGAGGTCCTCG
>JBOGAI010000135.1:0-7389 GCA_051655665.1 Erysipelotrichaceae bacterium
TGAAACTCGCCATAAAAAAGATTGAAATTGTTTACTTTGAATATTGTTTCCATATTACCCTACTTTCTTTTGCAATTGGTGCCCGATCCATTTGGTGCCCAAGTTTAAAATAATGATTATAATAATTAACACAAACGCCGTTGCGTAAGCTTGATCCAGTGCAGATTGTCCAATCCCTTCCGAAACCAAGAAATAAAGATGGGTTGTCAGGGTACGAGAAGATGACATGATTCCTTTTGGAATTTTGTAGACCATGCCTGCCGTCAAAATCAAAGGAGCGGACTCCGAAATAACCCGTGACATCCCCAGAATGACCGCCGTCACGATTCCTTTTAAGGAGTATGGAATGATGACTTTGAAGATGGTTTGAGTTTTCGAAGCCCCAAGCGCCAAGGAGCCCTCTTTCATCTCTTTTGGCACCGTTTTTAACGTTTCTTCAACCGTTCGAATAATCACCGGCAAAATCATGATGGAAAGTGTTAACGCACCTGAAAGGATGGAATACCCTAGCGACATGATGGATACGAACAGCGAGAACCCGAATAGGCCATAGACTATGGAAGGAATCGAGGTCAACGCGTCAATGGCAAAGCGTATCACGCGGGTAAACGGTGTATCTTTCGCATATTCGTTCAAATACAGCGCTGCAAACAGCGCAATCGGTGTTGCGATAAATAAAGTCAAGACAACAATATAAATTGTTCCCAAAATCATCGGGTAAATTCCGCCCTTGGTATAGGTATTGGATAGAAAGTTCCAATCGACGTGAGCGAATCCTTTCATTGTGATAAAGCCTACAATAAACACTAAAACTGCAATGGTAAACAGTGCGGACGCCGCGATGACGCCCATAATGAGGCGATCAATGGTTTTACGTTTCATGTGTTATACCGCCTTTCTACGATTGATGTATAAGATGGCCATGTTGAGAAGCGAAACAAACACAAACAACACGACTCCCGTTGCAAACAGCGCATTTTGGTGCAATCCCGCAGCGTAATCCAATTCCAGTACGATATTGCCAGTCAACGTTCTTACCCCATTCAAAAAGGCCTCTGTCAAGGGATTTAATACCGGCATCGCCGTAGCATTCCCTGCAACCAAGATGACCGCCATGGTTTCCCCAAGTGCTCTTCCTAGTCCTAGCAAAAAGCTGGTGATGATTCCACTTTTGGCAGCGGGAATGATGGCTTTGAAAATGGTTTGAATTTTGGTTGCCCCCAGTGCCAATGATCCTTCTTTGATTTCTTTGGGTACTTGACGCATGCTTTGCGCTGAAAGTACGACAACCGTTGGAATAATCATGATGGTCAAGATAATGGAAGCAGTCAACAAGGTGGATCCAGAGCGCAAATCAAATACTTTTTGAATGATTGGAACAATTACCACTAAGCCTACGAATCCATACACAATGGAAGGAATGGCTGCCAAGATGTCCACAAAAGTTAGTACGATCCCGGCAATCTTTTTCGGTGCAATTTCCGCAATGAATACGGCCGTAAACAAGCCAATGGGAATCCCAAACAACACGGCAGTTATCGTCGACAAAACGGAAGCGACAATGAATGGTGCAATCCCGAAAATACCGTTTTGAGGATTCCAGGTCGTCCCAAAGATAAAATCAAACGGATTTACTTCTTGAAACAGCGGAAGTGCGCGCAAGAAGACAAAGATAATTATGGCGAATAACGCAACGATGGAAACCGAGGTTAAGGCAAGCGTTAATCCCTTAAACAAACGATCGTTGCGGTTTTTTTGTTCAGATGATTTCATAAATTCCCTCCTAAGCAATTTCATTATATAGGGGAATCATAAACGCAATGTTAATCCAAAGTTAACGTACTGTTAATTTTGTTTAAATTGTAAAAAAAGAAGAAGGAACCCTTCTTCTTTTGCGTTATTCTACTGTAATGTATTTTTTGTCTGCTACGATTGCTTGGCCTTCTTCGCTCAAAATCCAATCGATGAATGCTTGCGCGTCCGCATTTTCGCTGCCTTCTTTGACTACTACCAAGAACGGTCTTGAAATAGGGTAAGTTTTCGCTTTCGCATTTTCTTCAGTTGGCTCAACGCCACCAATCATAATCCCTTTTACTACCGCATCCATGGAACCCATGGAAATGTATCCAATCGCATTTTCATTGCCGCTAACGGATTGTACAACCCCACCAGTCGATTTTTGAATTTCCGAAGTGCCAATAAGCTCTGCTGATTCGTATTTTACGATTTCTTCAAAAGCACCACGTGTTCCCGATCCTTCTTCACGAGATACCACCGCAATTTCTTTGTCTACTCCGCCAACTTCATTCCAATTGGTGATTTTTCCTGTAAAGATATCGTGAACTTGCTCCATGGTCAAATCCGCTACCGGATTGTTTGGATGTACAATGACGGCAATCCCATCCAACGCAATGACAGTCGGAGTAAGCCCTGTTTCACTATCTTTCAACTCGCGGGAAACCATTCCGATATCCAATGTGCCTTCACGAACACCTTGTACCCCAACGCTGCTTCCGCCCCCTTGAACTGCTACATCTGCATCGCTATACTCTTCTGATAATGCTTCCATTAGACCTTGAACGGATGTAGAACCTCCAACGATAAGACTTGCCGCTTCACCATCGGATGCGCCACACCCCACTAGTGTAAATGCCATTAATAGTGCAATTAGTTTTTTCATATTCTTTTCTCTCACCTTTCCTTAAGTGTCTATATCATACCGAATGATTGTTAAATCAAAATAAAGCGTACGTTAAAAATAGGTTAAGTTGCAATGTGGGTTCTATGTTATTTTACATGCTTTTTACCATAAAGTACGCTACAATAGTAGTCATAGGAGGCAGTACTATGCTAGCAAATTTCTTTAATGATCCCATTGTGCGCATGATTCTTATCTGCGTTGGAGTAGGTCTTTTATATGCGATGCTTTGCATCGCGTTACGCAAAAAGGCCAAACTCATCAAAACACCCAAAGTGCTATTGGCGATTCCCTTTGTTTTTGGATCGTTTTTCATTCTTTCCATCCCTTTTGTAAAGGATACGGGGTTTATGGACTTGGTCTTCGCCGTAAACGGCATGCTGTTGCTTGGCATCGGCACATGTGCACTTGTATTGTTTGACACGTATTTTCTTTGGACCATGAAAACACACTAAAAAAGGAAACCCGAGGGTTTCCTTTATGCTTTTAGCTGGATGTAAAAGGTCGAGCCTACTCCAACTTTTGATTCTACCCAGATTTTGCCTTGATGGGCTTCCACAATGCTTTTGCTAATTGCCAATCCAAGACCAGAACCACCTGAATTGCGTGCGCGAGCTTGGTCCACGCGAAACAAGCGTTCAAACACTTCTTGTTGATGCATTTCATCGATCCCGCAACCACTGTCCTGGATGCTGATCAGGCATCCCTTTTTAAGGGGTTGACTTGTGATCTTCACAAAACCTGTATCTGTATAGGCTAAGGCATTTTGAAACAAATTCGTAAATACCTGCATAAACTTGTCAGCATCAATGAAACATGGTTCCTGCAGTTCATATTTGGTAATAATGCGAATGTTTTTACGTTCGAACGACCCTACGAAAGGTGCCATTGCTCTGTCAAGCACAGCATTCACATCACAAAGCTCCCGTTTGAGCAACACGTGGTCGCTTGATAGCTTGGACAACAGCAACATATCTTTCACAATGACTTCTAAGCGCTCATTTTCATTTTTGATTTGCTCTAAAAAGTCTTTGCGGATGGTTTCATCATGGAAATCTTCACGTGTCAAAATTTCAACCATCCCCTTAATAATGGAAATCGGGGTTTTGAGTTCATGAGAAGCATCGGCAATAAAACGCTTTTGTTTTTTTTCGCCTTGCAACGTCTCCGAAATATCATTCAACACAATCAGGGATCCATTGAATTTTCCCTTTTTGGTAATCGGGACGGCCAAACATTGGTATTCAATCCCTCGTATGGTGATGATTTTCTGTTTTTCCTTCTCAAGAATATAGGCTTCTTTGATAAACTCTTTCATTTCATGAACAAAGCCATTGTTCAAATAGGTTTCCCCTTCAGCGCTCGGTTCGCGATTGAACTCCTGCATGTGATTGTTACACAGCACAAGGTTTCCATACAAATCCAACAGCATAATGGGAAAGGGCAACGCGCCGATGATTTTTTCCATCAGTTGCGATTTCGAGCTATTGTCTTTCGCCGTTTTGCTCAAGCGCAGCTTCAGTTCATTTACGATGGAACGCCGATATCGATCACTTCGATTGGAATACACAATAGCCAAACCCGCTGCTCCCACCAAACTAGAAAACAAAATAAAAAAAGGACTCAGGTTGAAAATGGTAAGTCCCAACCATCCCAGCACCCCGATGGCAACCAACAGCCACAAGTGCTCTTTAAGCATTCTTCACCTCAATTAGATAGCCCACCCCTCGGTTTGCTTTGATGTGTACATTACTGCTCCCTAGTTTGGAGCGCAATTTGAAAATATGGACATCGACAATGCGCGTGTCATTGTCATAATCAAAGCCCCAAATCTCATTAAGAATGGTATCACGTGAAAGGACAATGTTTTTGTTCTTGACCAAAAAATAAAGCAAATCGAACTCCTTTTTGGTCAATTCAAGTTTTTCTTCCCCAAGTTGTGCTTCACGGCGTTGCAAATCAATTTGCAACTCGCCAAGATGCAAATTTTTTGCGTCGTCGCTTTTGCTGTTGCGGCGCAAATGCACTTTGATCCGTGCCAACAGTTCACGCGGAGAAAAAGGTTTGGCCAAATAATCATCGACTCCACTTTCAAACGCATGCAAAATATCGCTTTCATCATCACGAGCAGTGACCATGAACATAATGGCATCCACACCATCCGCGCGAAGTTTTTTCACAATTTCAATGCCTGGCAAGCCTGGCAACATCCAATCGACCAAAATCAAATCGTAATGGTGCTTACGCGCCATTTGCAATCCCATTGCCCCATCTCCACACTCTTCACAAGCATACCCTGCCGCTTGCAAATCATAGGACATGATTTTGCGTAGGTTGACTTCGTCTTCAATAATCAATACTTTTTCCATCAATCTACCTCCCATTATCTTCCTCATAACTATATCACTATTCGTTTGCTTTTTGTTAAAGCTAACGAAAAATTTACAAAAATACAAATAAAAAAAGAAGCGATTGCTTCTTCTTTTTATTTACCACGACGCGCTTTACGAGCTGCTTCTGATTTCAATTTGCGACGAACGCCTGGTTTTACATAAAACTCTCTTTTGCGAGCTTCGGCAAGGGTTCCATTTCTAGAAACTTGACGTTTGAAACGACGTAAAGCATCATCAAGAACTTCGTTTTCTTTTAATACTACTTTTGGCATGTCTAACCCTCCCTTCTCAATGCAAGCATTAATATTATATATAAAATAACGGTTTTTTGCAAGAGCAAATAACTAGCTTTTTGTGTTTTTTTTAAGGAATCCTAGTACCCTGACGTTACATCTTCATTTTGCATGAGTTTTACCCCTGCACTTGTCCCGATACGATCCGCTCCTGCTGCAATCATTGTTTCCAAATCTGCATAAGAACGCACCCCACCGGCTGCTTTGACCAAGGCTTTCCCATTAACGGTTTCCTTCATCAATTTCACATCTTCCACACTTGCCCCTCTTGTCGAAAATCCAGTAGACGTTTTTACAAAATGCGCGTTTGCCTCTACGCACAATTCACACGCCTTCACGATTTCTTCTGGTGTCAACAAGCAGGTCTCAAGAATCACTTTCACCGTATGGCCTTTTGCCGCCTCCACAACCGCAGCCACATCCGCTTTCACGACGTCATAGCGTTGATCTTTTAGCGCCGAAATGTTAAGTACCATGTCAATTTCACTCGCACCATTGGCAATTGCATCTGCTGTTTCATATGCTTTTGCTGCTGTCGTCATTTGTCCCAAAGGAAATCCCACAACCGTACAAACCATCACATCACTTCCAGCTAGTTGTTCTTTGCAGTGGCTTACCCAAGAACCATTCACACATACTGATGCAAAATCATATTGTTTTGCTTCTTCACACAACGTGTTGATTTGTGCCATGCTAGCATCTGCTTTCAATAATGTGTGGTCAATGTATTTATTTAGTTTCATTTGTACCATCCTCCTCATGATGTAAATAATACTTCTCAATTACTTCTTTCGCAATGACATGGTCTCCCATGTATGCTTCCTTGCCATTGGCACGTGCCATGAACGTTTCATTCCCTTTACCAAGAATCACCACCGTATCATTGGCATCCGCGGACTCAATGGCCAAACGAATTGCAGCATAGCGATCTTCAATAAACAAATTTGATGTCGAGGCGATTCCCGCTTTGATTTCCATTGCAATGTCTTTCGGATTTTCATCGCGTGGGTCGTCTTCGGTCAAGATGATTTTATCACAGTAGCGATCGGCAATTTCACCAAAGGTTTTCCGTTTGTTTTTATCACGTCGTCCCGCTGAACCAAAGACGGCAATGACTTTGTCCTTTGCTGGTGTGATTGCACGTGCATATTCAAAGATTTTTTCCAAGCCATCAGGCGTATGGGCAAAATCAACAATTACATTAAAGTTTTGACCACACTGTATGCGCTCAAGTCTGCCCTCTACTTGAGTGAGTTGCTTCACTTTTTCAATGATGTCATACAAGTCAAACTGCAAAGCATGAAGCGTTGCGATGGCACCTAGCAAATTGTAGATGTTATACATTGCAACCAAGTTGGTGGTCACCTGATATTCCACCCCTTCGTGAAGTAAAGTGAATTTGGATTGTTGCGCACCCAACACAACGTCTTTGGCGTAATAATCCGCTTCCTCACTCATCCCATAAGTCACAACACGGCTGCGCGTTACGTTGCGAATACGTTCGCTGTAGTCAGAATCATGATTTACAATGGCGATTCCATCCGGTTTTAGATTGCGAAACAACTTGGTTTTGGCTTCGAAATAATTTTCAATCGTGCCATGAAAATCCAAATGGTCGTGAGTCAGATTGGTGAAAAGCGCAACATCAAAATCCACGCTGTTGACACGTTTCAACTCCAAACCATGACTGCTTACTTCCATAGCCACATAATTCATGCGATCTTTGGCCATTTTAGCCAAATGGTAATTTAACGTGATTGGGTCTGGGGTTGTCAACGTTGGAGGAAAGGTTTTTCCGCCATAATTGATGGACAGTGTACCGATATAGCCACAGCGATCACCCTGATTTAAAATGTCTTGAATAATGGAAGCTGTGGTTGTTTTTCCATTAGTGCCCGTAATCCCTACAATTTTCATTTTGCGAGAAGGATAACCAAAAAAACGATTGGCCACCTGATTTAAGGTATCGGCCACATCTTCCACGCGGACATAGATGGCATTGGAC
>JBOGAI010000136.1:0-3457 GCA_051655665.1 Erysipelotrichaceae bacterium
AGTGAGCAAATCAATCAAGGCGTAGCGTGAAAGGGATAACGTGTTGAACGCGACGACAAGTGCAAAGATGCTAGAGAAAAAAAGAATGGACTTGAACAGCGCAGAGGGTGAAAACAAAAAGGAATATTGTGTTAAAGAAACATCGAAAAGGGAGGCTGTAAAAGCGCTCATGCCCTGCGATAACAAGATTCCCACCCCAAGACCCACAACAAGCGCGAGCAATCCTAGTAGGATGGTTTCAAAGATGAGCAAATGCGAGATTTCTTTTTTGCTCATTCCCAAAATCATATACAGACCCCACTCCTTTTTTCGGCGCTTCATCATGAATTGATTTGCATATAAGCACAGTGCGAAAAAGACAAAGGATACAAGGAACGAAACGCCGGCAAGTGTATGTTCTAGGCTTGCAAGCGATTGAAGTTGCGAAGCATTGAGTTCAAGCAAGACTTTTTGATCGTAAATAGAATTAAATACATAGAAGAGCGCGACTGCGAGTGTGATGCTTAAAAAATAGATGGCATAGTCACTAAGGCTGCGCTGCATATTGCGAAACGAAAGTTTAAAAAACATTGTGGGTATCGCCTCCTAAAACGCTAACAACTTCAAGGATGCGTTTGAAAAAATCTTTTCGGGATTCTTCCCCACGAACAAGCTCATTGAAGACACGTCCATCTTTGATGAACAAGATGCGTTTCGCGTAGCTTGCGCTAAAGGCATCGTGAGTGACCATTAGGATGGTGGTGTGCAACGTTTGATTCAAATGCTCCAGCCGTTCCAATAACAAGCGTGCTGCTTTTGAATCGAGGGCTCCTGTAGGTTCGTCAGCCAAAACAAGCGTGGGTTGTGTGACCATCGCACGTGCTGCGGCGACGCGTTGTTTTTGCCCCCCCGACAATTGATAGGGGAATTTATGCAAAAGCTCTTCGATTTCGAGCTTTTTGGCAATGTCATGCACACGTTGCTCGATCAAGGCCGGATCCTGACGTTGGATGCTTAGTGGGAGCGAAATGTTTTCTTTTGCACTCAAGCGGTCCAGTAGGTTAAAATCCTGAAAGATAAATCCCAATTGTTGAGAACGAAATTGATGCAGTTTTTCCTTTTTTAATTCGGTGATGTTTTGACCGCCTATTATGATTTTTCCGGCAGTGATGGTATCGATGGTTGAAATACAGTTCAAAAGCGTCGTTTTGCCACTTCCCGAGGGACCCATTATACCCACAAATTCACCTTTTTCGACTTCTAGGCTTATGCGGTTCAACGCTTTTTGGGAAAGTCCGGCACTGACATAGACTTTGTCCACTTGTTCTACTTTTAATACTTGGTTCATAATGCTACCTCCTTATAATGCTTGTTCTTTATGTAGTATAACGGACACTGGTCAAAGAGCCTATCGATTCAAGTGACATCTATCTTCCAATTTTGTAAGAAAACAAAAAAAGACCAGAACTCTGGTCTTAGACTACCCCTTGTGCCAACATTGCATCGGCAACCTTAAGGAATCCCGCGATGTTTGCCCCGAGTACAAAGTCGTTAGGATGATGATAGGCGATTGCCGTTTGCGCCACATCACGATAGATTGTATTCATGATTTCTTTGAGCTTTGCGTCTACCTCTGGAGCACTCCAGTAGTATCGCATCGAGTTTTGGCTCATTTCTAACCCCGATACGGCGACCCCACCAGCATTTGCCGCTTTGCCAGGAGCAAACAAAACGTTGTGCTTTTGGAATAATTGAACGGCTTCTGGAGTCGTAGGCATATTCGCTCCTTCCCCCACCGCGATACAACCATGCTCAATAAGCGTCATGGCCGCTTTAGAGTCGAGTTCATTTTGTGTCGCACAAGGCAAGGCGATTTCACATGGAATGGACCAAATTTCTTTGGAACCCGCGTTGTAGGTAGCGCTTGGGTGAGTTTCAACATAAGTCTCAATGCGCAAACGTTTCACTTCCTTGATTTCTTTTACCGTATCAAGATTGATGCCGTTTGGATCATAAATGTATCCGCTTGAATCGGACATGGCCACGACCAATGCCCCCATCTCCATGGCCTTTTCAGCAGCATAAATCGAAACATTTCCGCTTCCTGAAATCACCACTCGTTTTCCAAGGAGGGTAAGGTTTTGGTCAGCTAGCATGGCTTCCATGAAATAAAGAAGTCCATACCCAGTTGCTTCTTTTCGAATCAAAGAACCACCCCAACCCACACCTTTTCCAGTCAATGTTCCGGTGTAACCGTTGGAGAGTCGTTTGTATTGTCCAAACATATAGGCAACTTCACGTCCCCCAACTCCGATATCTCCTGCCGGCACGTCCGTATCCGCACCGATGTGGCGGTACAGTTCGCTCATAAAACTGTGGCACAAACGCATGATTTCGGTGTCCGACTTTCCTTTGGGGTCAAAATCACTGCCCCCTTTGCCTCCCCCCATCGGCAAGGTGGTCAAGGCATTTTTAAAGATTTGTTCAAAGCCTAGAAATTTAATGATACTTAGATTTACGGAAGGATGAAAACGAAGTCCTCCTTTATATGGTCCAATGGCGCTGTTGAACTGGACCCGGAACCCTCGATTGACATGTACGACGCCTTGGTCGTCGACCCAAGGCACACGGAAGACGATTTGACGCTCTGGTTCTACAATGCGTTCGATGACGCCGGATGTTAAATAATGCGGATGTTGTTGAACGACGGTATCCAAAGAATGGAAGACTTCCGTTACGGCTTGAAGAAACTCGGTGTCATGTGCGTTTCGATCACAGACTTTTTGATATAATGTTTGCAGTTGTTGCATGGCAAAACCCCCTTTTTGTTTTCTATTGTAATACAAATTGACCTGCTTGCATAGTCAGAGGGGGCAAAGTGAGCAACAATATGTTATTTTCTTGTGTATCGTGTAGTGCAAGAAGTTTCGTCCACAAAGTTATGAAAAAGATGGAAAAGACGATTGACAGGAGGAAACAACAGTGCTATGATTAGTGGGCAAAGAAAAGTTAGTAGAAAGAAGAAGCACCCCTTCTCACCTGATGATCCATTCATAGGTTTTGGCTACAAATTATTATAACAAATAATTTCGTAAGCGGGTGCACTATGTACTCGCTTTTCTTTATACACTAAGATGTACAATGGAGGTGCACAATTATTAACAAGAAGGTTATCCCAAACAACGTGAACGACGATTTAGTAAATGAAAAAATTCGATTCAAAGAAGTACTTGTAATCGGTCCAAACGGAGAGCAGTTGGGAATCAAAACAAGACGTGAAGCATTGGATTTGGCTTACGATCAGGAGTTGGATTTGTTGTGTGTAGCACCAAATGGCCAACCGCCGGTTTGTAAGATTTTGAATTACGGGCGTCACCGCTTCGAACAACAAAAGAAAACAAAAGAAGCAAAGAAAAAACAGCATGTTACAGAGGTAAAACCATTGCGTTTATCCCCTGTAATAGATAAACATGACTTT
>JBOGAI010000137.1:0-2165 GCA_051655665.1 Erysipelotrichaceae bacterium
TATCTAAATAGGCTTGTAAAATATTGACTGCAGCCAATTGGTCCACGACTTGTTTGCGTTTTTTCCGCGAAACATCAGCCGAAATGAGCAATTTGGTTGCCGCAACAGTGGTGAGGCGCTCATCCCATAGTACAACCTCTACCCCAATGTCTTCCAAGCTTTTTTTGAAATCCAAGGAAATTTCCCCTCGAATTCCAATGTCACCATTCATGTGTTTGGGCAAACCCAACACTACTTTCTTACAAGAAAATTCATCCAACAATTCTTGCAACAACTCTAAGGCATGCTCATAATCATCGTCCTCAAAGCGCAGTGTTTTTACCGGTCTGGCAAACATCCCCATGGCGTCACTCACCGCAACGCCAAGCGTACGGGAGCCCAAATCCAACCCTAAAATTCGTTCCATTATTTGTGTTCCAAGTAGAAGCGAACAAGCTCCTCGATGATTTCATATTGGTCAACGCTTTGGATAATGGAACGAGCGTTTTTATGACTAGAAATGTATGCGGGATCGTTGGAAACCAGATACCCCGCAATTTGGTTTACTGCATTGTAACCACGTTCAGACAACGCTTCGCTGGTCACCTCAAGCAAGTGACGAATATTTTCTCGTTTCATCACTTCGGAATTAAACGGCATTGTTTCAGTAAAATCTTTCATACAATTACCTCCTGCCTTTATTTTAAACTAAACACGAACAGAATTAAAGCGAATTCAATGTGTTTTTTACGTTTTCGATGACTGCATCTACTTTCGTAACATCCTTACCACCGGCTTGGGCAAGATCTGGTCGACCTCCCCCTTTGCCATCCGATAAGGAGGCAGCCATTTTCACTAAATTACCACAGTGAACCCCATTTTGTACAGCGCTTTGATTTGCTCCAGCCACAAAGATCAAACGATCTTCCCACTTGGAAATCAGGAATACAACCGCGCGGTCCACCTTAGAACGGATGTCATCCGCCAACATTTTCAAGTCATTGTTCTCGATGTTCTCAAACGTTGCAAGGACGACTTTCAAATCATTGATTTCTTGTGCATTGGCAATCAAATCATTGGCTTTGGATTGAAGCAATTGTCCATTCAAGGTCGCAAGTTGTTTCTTGAGTGCTGTGTTTTCCTCTACTACTGCTCTTACTTTGCTGGTCAACAACGAACGGTTGGTTGCTTTCACATCCGTTGCGATGGTTTCCACTTCTTGTTCCAATTGGATCATCGTTTGATAAACCAATTTGTTTGTAATTCCGGTTACACGACGCACTCCAGAACCCACACTTTCTTCGCCTACAATTTTAAAGATTCCGATTTGAGCCGTATTCGAAACGTGCGTTCCGCCGCAAAGCTCTTTTGAGAATTCGCCCATGGTTACAACACGGACCACATCTCCGTATTTTTCCCCAAACAAAGCCATTGCACCACTTGCTTTCGCCTCTTCAATGCTTTGGTATGCGACCTCCACATTGGCCTGTGCCCAAATGGCTTGGTTGACTAAGGCTTCCACTTCCTTTAGTTGCGATGCACTAACTTTTTCAAAGTGGGTAAAGTCAAAGCGCAAATATTCTTCGCTGACAAAACTTCCCGCTTGGGTAATGTGGTCGCCAACGACATGTTTCAATGCACTTTGCAACAAGTGCGTAGCGGAGTGATTGCTGGTAATGATGTTGCGACGTTCCCCATTCACCAACAACTCCACTTCCATGCCTTCTACTAGTTCACCCGTCAAAACCTCGACGCTGTGAAGATGTTGCTTGTTTGGTGCTTTTTTCACGTCTGTCACGACAACTTCTAGGTCGTTCGCTTGCATCAATCCCGTATCCGCAACCTGACCACCACTTTCCGCATAAAATACGGTAGTATCTAAAATCACTTCTCCATGTCCAGCCAAGGCGCTCACGCGTTTTCCGTTTTGAAACAACCCGATGACCTTTGCTTTGGTTTGCGTTGCTTCATAACCTTTGAAAGCGCTCTGTGCATCAAAGTTCATCAAATCGATGGATTGGCTCGACATACTCTCCAATTCAGCACGAGAAGCACGAGCACGATTTCGTTGTTCTTCCATCTCGTGTTCGAAGCCTGCTTTGTCAACGCTGTATCCTTGCTCTTCAGCAATTTCCAGTGTTAATTCGAAGGGGAATCCATAAGTATCATACAAACGGAATGCCGTT
>JBOGAI010000138.1:0-13606 GCA_051655665.1 Erysipelotrichaceae bacterium
CGCACTCAGCTTGCCGAGCATGATTTTGCTTAAAAAAGCCATCAAACCGAAACTATTGTTTACTTTTGTAAGCATTGTAACCGTTGGAATTGTCTTCATCGGCTATTTCTTCAACAGTATTTCCTTCCTCTTCTAGCGTCAGCGTTGACAGTGAATGGAAGGTGTGATATATTGATGGATATCAATATAAAAAGGGGTGACTATGGAACATTTTCTACAAAAATTCAAAGCGTTGTCTGATGCCAATCGCTTGCAGATCATCATGATGCTAAAAAAACAATCGATGTGTGCGTGTGAGATTTTGGAAGTTTGTGAATGTGGGCAGGCAACGTTATCCCATCACATGAAAATCTTGGTCGAAGCCGGCTTAGTCGACGCCACCAAAGAGGGAAAATGGGTGTATTATGCGCTCAATCCAATGGCGTTTGAAGAACTTGAACAATTTATGAACATACCAACCGAAAGCGCGACGCATTGCCATTGTGCAAAATAAGGGAGACTTATGAAAAAACAGACGTCAGGAATATCATTCTTTGAGCGTTACCTGAGTATTTGGGTATTGCTTTGCATGGGCATTGGGGTTGGCATTGCGATGTACTTGCCACAAATTCCCGCCTTTTTAAACGAATTTACCTTTGCGAATATCTCGATTCCAATCGCAATTTTGATTTGGATCATGATCATTCCCATGATGCTGAAAATCGATTTTGAAAGCATTAAAAATGTTAAAAACAATCCAAAGGGATTGATGGTTACATGGGTGGTAAACTGGCTCATCAAGCCCTTTACCATGTATGCCATCGCCTGGTTTTTCTTCTTTGTTGTATTTAAAAGTTGGATTCCCCAAGATCTTGCGACCAGCTACCTTGCGGGAGCCGTGTTGCTTGGAGCGGCACCTTGTACCGCGATGGTCTTTGTATGGTCCTATTTGACCAAAGGAGATGCAGCCTATACGCTTGTGCAAGTTGCAACCAATGATCTCATCATTTTGGTGTTGTTCATTCCGATTGTAGGCTTATTGCTTGGTGTTACCGGGATTCAAATTCCATGGGCGACCTTATTATTAAGCATTGTATTATTTGTTGTCATTCCGTTGATCTTTGGATTTGTAACCCGTCACTACGTGGTCAAACGCAAAGGTCTGACCTATTTGAATGAAGAGTTTATCCCCAAATTCAACAACACCACCATTATGGGGTTGTTGTTGACCTTGGTCTTGATTTTCTCTTTCCAAGGGCAAGTCATCGTCGACAATCCTTGGCACATCGTCTTGATTGCGGTGCCCCTCATTTTACAAACCTTCCTCATTTTTGGAATCGCTTATTATGCAGCCAAACGTTTGAAATTGCCACACAGCATTGCGGCACCTTGTGGTATGATTGGAGCGAGCAACTTCTTCGAATTGTCCGTTGCCGTGGCCATTGCCCTTTTTGGTACCACCTCTCCTGTCGCATTGGCGACCGTGGTGGGGGTGCTTGTGGAAGTACCCGTCATGTTGATGCTTGTCAAAATTGCGAATAATACAAAAAAGTATTTCAAAGGAGAACAAGAGTAGTATGGTAAAAGTAGCATTTGTTTGTGTACACAATTCCTGCCGTTCCCAAATGGCAGAGGCGCTAGGGAAACACTTAGCGAGTGATGTTTTTGAAAGTTATAGTGCGGGAACGGAAACCAAACCGCAAATCAACCAAGATGCTGTGCGCATCATTCAATCCTTGTACGGGATTGACATGAATGCCACTCAATCTTCAAAATTGCTTTCCGACATTCCAAGTGTGGATGTCGTCATTACCATGGGGTGCAACGTCAATTGCCCGACGCTCCCATGTCGCTATCGTGAAGACTGGGGTTTGGATGATCCAAGTGGAAAAGAAGACGAAGCATTCCTCTTCACAGCAAAAACGATTGAAGCGAAAATTTTGGAATTGAAACAACGTATTGAAAACAACGAACTATTCTAAAGGAGAACGCAAGATGAATTTATTTGGATTTGGCAAAAAAACAAAAGCAGCACCAGTGAGCACCAATGCCGGCTGTTCATGTGGAGGAAAGTGCAGTACAACTTCACGCATCATGGTCATGGGTGGATGTTGCCAAAAAGCAACTACGAGTTATGAAAATGTAGTCAAAGCGGCACAAGAATTGCAGATCAGCGAAGAAGTGGTCAATGTTAGCGATACAACCGTTATCGCCAGTTATGGGGTTCTGTCCACGCCGGCTTTGCTTATTGATGAAGAAATCGTAAGCAGTGGAAAACTGATTACCATTGAAGACGCAAAACGCCTGTTAAAAGACTTTGCATAAAAAAAGCGAGAAATCTCGCTTTTTTTTCTATTAAAGGCTGTTCATAAAGGAATAGGAGTAATTATTCTTGTTTTATTTTTTTGCCTCATCTAGACATAAAATAACCGCTTGCATGATGCGTTTGGAAGTCAAGGTTGCTCCCGATACACTGTCTACCATGACTTGGTTTTGTTCAACCATTGCGGCTGGAATGGAAGCCAATGCCTCTTCGGCGATGGCCATGGTTTCATGATGCGAAGCGATGGTAACTTGATTCAAGATGCCATTGGCAATCACAACTTCTACCTTCATTTTTCCTTCTTGACCGTCAACTTCTGCGTGGTATGTGCCATCCTTGAGGTTTGACATGTCATAGGCTTGTTCCTTGTTTGATTCTTCTTTTTCAAAAAGAGCATCTTCTAACAAATTGGTTGCAGGTTTTACTTTGTACGAACCACTCATTGGTTCATTGATGATGTTGCGTGCTGCGATGCGTCCGAACGCCAAAGGACCGGTAACGCCACATCCACTTGAAACATAGCGGCCCCATACGCCTCCAACGGTTTCTCCGGCAGCATAAAGTCCAGGAATGACTTCTCCTTTTTCATCGAGTACTTGCATTTTATTGTTTGTCGTGATGCCTCCCATGGTAAGCAACGCGATTGGTTTGATCGGAACTGCATAATATTTTGTGCCTTCAATTTTGTTGATGGCCAAATTGAAGGGATTGTCACCCAAGACATACTCGCGTCCCAACGCATCCACTTGCTTGCTTTCCACGTGCTGATTGTACGTTGCTACAGTTTGTAGGAACGTTTCGGTAGGAAGTTCCAATTTTTCGGCAAGTTCTTCCAAAGAATTGGCTTCTACCACATACGGTTTGCCACGTTCAGTCAAAAAGATGTTTTTCATCATTCCACCTTGATTGCTGTTCAAGATGTCTTCTACAATTTTGTCTGTATAAATTTCAAATTGCAATCCATCGGGTTGCTTTTCAAGGGCAACCTCGCGAATCACGTTGTCTTGTTCGACTTCGTTGACGAAGCGTTCCCCATTTTTGTTTACAAGGATGCCGCCTGCAAATTGGGTTTTCGTGGTAGAGATGACGCCGGTTCCGGGAACGGTCAAACTTTCAAGTCCCATTGGGAACGTAGGAATCCAACCCATTGATTTTTCATCCAAAGCGCCTCCCACTTTTTGCATCATTTGCAATGCACTGCCATCTGCATAGGGCAAACCACCGGTAATGACACCACCAGCATGTTCGTTAAAGTGTTCCATTAACGTTGGATTGGCAGCATATCCTCCCGTTGCCATAATGATTCCATACTTGGAATTGTATTTGGTAATGGTTTCTTCGCCCCCAATTTCCTCTCCCAATACAGACAATACTTGTCCTTTTTTGTTTGGGACCAACTCGGTTGCACGCGTATACAATTTCACTTCAATGCGATCGTCATTTTGAATCATTTGATCCAATAGTTCATGCGTTGCAGATTTATAGCGAACCGTATCTTTTGGGGCTGCTTTGTAAGAACGCGGGTAGGAATACAGGGTGTGTTCTGGAGCGAAGACAGATTTTCTTCCTTCTTGATCCGTACGGAAATCATATTCGCTCAACCCTTTTTCCCACAACCAGTTGATGGTTGATTGCGCTTCTTTCACATATAAATCGACCAGCTCTTCATTGGGTTCTCCACCCAATTTTTCACCTTCTGTGAGAATGTCTTGCTTGTAGGATTCCAAAGAATCCCCTGTTAACCCATCCAATTCCTGAATGATGGTTTCCGCTCCGGAAAGCGTTCCGGACGTCGTGTTAAGTGCTCCTCCGGTAAATCCGTTTTGTTCTAAAATGATGACTTTTTGAGCACCTGCTTCGACGGCTTCTAGGGCAGCCGATAAGCCAGCGGCTCCACTACCTACAATAATCAGGTCTGCCGATTCTTCGCGATCGAACACACCTTGTGCTTCTGCATTGTTGCTACATCCCGTTGCGCTTGACAGAACAACCAACAGTACAAGAGCCAATCCACATAATCGTTTCATTGTTTCCTCCTACATGTATTTCGTATTCCATTGGAATATGTTAATATATTAACAAGTAACCTTGAAAGAATGGATGTAAGAATCTTTATAAAATTTATATAAATCGAGATGGAGGGCGTTACATATGAAAAAAAGTTATTATGAACTGCTGCAAACACCACAGCCAGATGAATTGAGTACTTTTTTTGACCGGTATCAACTTGCGGTGCGCAGCATCTATGTCCAAGATACGACAAGTGCACTGACACTGAAAAACCACATCACGCAAAGTCACAAACTGATCTACGTATGTAAAGGGGAAATCGAATCCCACATCAATGGCAAACGCTACCAGTTAAAAAAGGGGAGCATGGCAATGAGCGGGCCCAATACCCTGCTTAAGACGTGCAAACAAAATCGTCAGCGTTTTACTTGTGTGCATATTTTCTTTGACTTGCAACCTGCGCACTTAGCATCGGCATTCTTGGATAACATCTATGCAAATTGTGGAGAGTATATTTGTTTTCAAGATGAATCCTTGGCGTTATATCCTTTGATCGAGCGCTTGATCAGCGAATTTGAGAAGCAAGAATCAGGTTTTCATGTAGTGAGCAATCAGCTGTTGCATTTTTTGGTGGTGGGGATGATGCGCGAGCAAATGGAGTTACAAACCTTGCCCATTCAGCACCAGCCTTCATTCGAGGATGAAGGCTCAAGGCTTATTCACCAAGCCTTGACCTACATTGATTCAGAAATTGCGCAACCCATCAAAGTGAAAACATTGAGCATGGCATTGGGGGTCAGCGAGAACCATTTGTATAAATTGTTCAAGAAACACCTGCAACAATCACCGGTGCAATACATTGCGGAATACAAGTTGCAACGAGCCTGTGTCATGTTGGCGTCGCAAACGTATACCATTCAAGAAATTGCCGATCACCTAGGGTATTCGTCATTGTTTCACTTTTCCACTGCGTTCAAGAAAAAGATGGGTATGCCCCCTTCTGCCTACTTTGAAAGCATTGAAGCAAGGTGTGGAGTGGATGAATAGGTCTTGATTGCCTGTGTACAAAATGGTGGAAAAGTTGACTAATTTTCAATCTACATTACAATAAGAGCAATAAAGGAGCAAACAAATGGATGAGTCAAAAGTGTTAGAAATCTTGAAACAGCGTTTTGAAACCAATCCCCATCGACATCCCCATACGACTTGGACGCAAGTCGAAAAAGCACTTCACAAGCAACCACAAGCGCTTTTCGCATTGGAACAAATGGAGCACTCGGGTGGAGAACCCGACGTGCTCGAACAACCTTTTGTTGAGACGCAGTTGTGGTTTGTAGATTGTAGTGCTGAAACGCCAATGGGAAGACGCAATGCAACATATGATGGTCCCGCAGAGCAAGAACGTGTCAAAAAAGGACTCGAACCCAATGGCAACGCTGTAGATTGGGCCAGCCATGTCGGGGTGGAACTGGTTGATGAAGAAACCTATCGCCACTTGCAAACGATGGAACCCGTCGATCAAAAAACGTCTAGTTGGATTTTGACGCCGCCTGCCTTTCGCGCACGCAAAGGTGCCTTGTTTATGGAACGACGCTATCAGGAGGTCTTTTTGTATCACAATGGAGCTGCTTCTTTCTATCAAGTGCGCGGTTTTCGCGTCGTGTTGAAACTGGAGCGCTAAAAGGAGGGCATATGGAAAAAGTGCACAAGGCACAGCGTTTGGAAACGCTGTTGGCTCGTTCTGAGATGCTGTTGTTGTATTTTAGCGGAAAACGTTGCTTGGCGTGTGCGGCCATTTTGGGCAAACTCAAGCCGATTCTTGCGCAGTATCCCAAGGTGGTTGCCATTGAAGTCGATGCGGAACAAGAAGGAGAAATCGCGGCAAGCTATGATGTGTTCTCGCTTCCCGTTTGTATCTTGTTTGTGGAAGGAAGAGAAGTCGTGCGTTTTGGGCGCAATCTTTCGATGATGCAACTCGAAGAAAAACTGGATCGCTATTACACGATGCTCTATGAATCAAGGGAATAAACCGCGCAAGCGGTTTTTTTATCGGGACACAAAAACGAATCGACACTAAGTCGATTCGTTTTGTGCGGTACTGATGATGCGGATTTCGCCGCTGCGGCCATTCATGATGATCGTGTCGCCACTTTGTAAGGAATGCGCGTCATGCAAGATGACACAGGGGATACCAAGTTCGCGGGCGATGATGGCGGTGTGGGAAAGGTAGCCTCCACTTTCCACAATGATGGCTTTGGCCTTGGAAAGCAGTGGCATCCAACTTGTATCGGAATACGGAATCAAGATGATTTCTTCGCCAATGACATGGGCTTCTTGCAACGAATGGATTTGCAATACCTTATTTTCATACACCCCGCTGCTGACCCCAATGCCTTGATACATGGTTGCATCGCTCTTTTCCACGTAAAAAGCGGCTTCATCGGGGTAAATTGTATTTTTCAAGCTCACATTGGCATAGGCTTGCTCCCTTGCTTTTTCTTCTGAAACGAGGGAAAGCCAGGTGTTGCTTGGTTGATGCAGCTGTTCCATCGTCAAATAGAAAACATCATCTACGGTTTGCAAGTAGCCTTGCTTTTGCCACTCTTGCCCCATTTTGAGCAACATTTCTCGAAAGGCAGCATACGTGCGGGTATAGTAGAACGAGATGTTTTGTTTGGTTTGGACATAGTGTTCCAGGCGCTTTAGACTCTTTTCAAAACGAGCTGGTTTTGGCTTGGTAAGGGGTGGTGCACTTGCTTGGTCTAGATAAGCCTTCAAACGCTGTAGGTCTTCTTTTAAGGATGGCATGGACATGTCATTGCCATTGCTGGAGAAATGCGCGTAGCGCGCACTCCAGGTTTGCACATCCATTTTGCCAAGCGTAACCAAATGCGCATCACGGTTTGCATCATAGTGTAGTTTTTCCGCATCCATATACGGTTCAAAGGGCTCATTCCAGCCTTTCTTTTCCATTTTTTTCATCGTCCGCTTGATTTGAATGGCACTGTAAATGGGGTAAATAATATTAAGATAGGTAATGTCTTGCATTTTCTCAATGTATGCACTCAACCATTGCAGCTGTTCTTCGATGGAAGACTCTTGGTCAAGATGAATCTTGTTTTCCTGCCAAAGGAGCTCTTGTTGCGCCAACAAAGAAGGAAGGTGTTTGAGTCTGCGTCGAATTTGCAGCACAAAGGCAAACATGTTTGGAATGAGTTTGGCTTGCTTGATGGAAAAATGGTAGGACACCTTTTTGCCAAGGGCTATGTCTTCCAACAAGTGATCGTCAAAACCGACATGGGACACAATTTGACCCAAGTAGCCCATATTGAAGTAGACATAGGAATAGAACGGGTTGGAGAGGTGGGCATAGTCGATGTCTTTGACTCCCGTAAACTGTTGCAACAAAGAAACCCAAACACGGTTGATGGTCAACACGTTTACGTCGTAGACCAAGGGTTTGATTTGTCCGGGCAAAAATTGTTTGGTGAAGAAATTGGAATACAAGTCCATTTTTTTTCCTGTCATGGGCCGCGCTTGGACAATCCAAACTTTTTCTCCATCATAGACCCATTCCACATCCAGTGGTGCGGGATCGTGCTTTTGCATGCGCCCAAGCAAGGCGACGATTTGCGCCAGCATGGGATCGGTTGGTTTGTCTTTGTATCCGAAGACATGACGTTCAAAGCGTCCCGATTCATACGTCCCACTGGTGTATTCAATCAGATAGGTTTTGGCAAAACTTAAGGGGTCATGGGTGAAGGCGACCCCACTGTAGGTTGGCACAATCATTTCCTGGATTAAAATGCCCATTGGGCTCGTAACAGGTTGCCCATAGGCGATTGGTTTTTGATTGCTTTGATAGATTTGCATGATTGCCTCTAAGGCAGCTTGTGGTGTTCTAATGTCCATGACACTGACAAATTGTCCGGCAAAAGATTGGGTCTGCCCATCTTCGCTTTGGGCTGACGAGCGCAAAATCAGACGCGGATGTGTTTGCAACAAGGTCTCAAATTCGCGAAGCAGTGTTGCCGAATCCAGCCGATTTTCCAGATAATCCTCATAACAAGAAGTAGGCAAACCATAGGAGGGTGGTATGGGCAGATGAAGCTGTGCAAGCGCGGCAATCTTGGATGCCTTGGCTCCGGATTGTCGTAACTCTTTGGTAATCATGGGCTCACTCCTTTCGTGCTTTGGAAAAATAAAAGGAAAAATCATCCGTCCGTTGAAACGTTGTATAAATAATAATTAAAGCAATAAAGAGGGCAAGCAGCAAAGAAATGGGCTGAAAGTCAAACATCAAGGTACCCAGGATCAATCCCACTGCTCCTGCAATGCTGGCAATCAAACTCTTGCGTGTCAAAAAGAACAACAGCCCCCAAGCAATACACAAAATGAGCAATATGCGCCAGTCATAATAGAGCAAGCCCCAAAGACCAACGGTACGTGCCTTACCGCCTGGGAAAAATAGATGAAAGCTCGCCCCTACCACAATGGCGCTCAAGATCCATAAATAATTGGCTTTGCTTACGGCAAACAACAGCGGCCAATAGGCTTTTGAGATTTCCACCAGTAAGATAAGCGTTCCAATCCCCACCCCGTTTACCCGGTATTGGTTTGCAATGGACACGCTTTTGCTGCCTTCCTTGCGAAGGTCTTTGTGCGAGATCCACTTGGTCAACAACAGGGTAAAAGGGATGTTGGCATACAACGCCCCCGCAAGCATGAGAACTAGCACTTTGATGTCCATAGGATCACCTCTTTTTCTATACTGTATTAGATTATGGTAAAATGTCAAAAAATATGCGAAAAAAGCCTGTGTCACCGTGTTTTTGAAAAAAGATGATTGGTTTTGTAAAGCGCAACAATGAGACGCAAGGAGAGCGGTTCGCAACAAAAAAACGGCATTGCGCAAGGCAGTACCGTTTCCATTTGCTTGATCGACTACAAAGAGCGTGAATCGAGGTTTTCTTGCAGAGATTCTTCCAACTCTTGCAACGCTTCTTCACTCAATGCTTCTACGGGATAGGGAGAAAGATACGCTTTTGTGTTACGACGCAACAGGTAAAAAAACAACAGACCGACTGGCAAAAGGACTAGACCCATAATCATGTCTTCTTGCACACTTGTTCGGGTGATGATGGGCGCCGCGGTTTCGGTAAAAAAGCCCAAGCCCATTACCAGCATGGCAAAGGCATTGTTGGCGATGTGCATGTAAATGCTGGCAAAAAGATTTTCGTATTTGACATAGACCCAACAAGCGGATACCCCAAACAAGAAGGCACTCGGGATGCTGTAGAATCCATGGCTGGCTCCAAAAATGAGTGAGGATACGATGATGGCAAAGGTCAAAGGATGCTTGGTCCAAGTGCGTCCAAACAAGACCCCGCGGAAGACCAATTCTTCCACAAAGGGGACCAAAATGGCGACATTCAAAAACAGCAAGAGGTATTCGGAAAGATTCGCAAACAAATACGTTTCATTCATTGAATTGGTTTGCATGATGGTAAAGGAAGGGGAAATCTGATAGGTAATCCAGGTTAAGATGGACGAGATGGAGATGGCCAAAACGACGTTGGACGTTACCGCATACGCCAAATCTTTGAAGAAGCCTTTTTGTTTGAAGATCAAACTTGCTTCAAAGATGGCACTTTGGCTGAGTTTGGCTTTTTTCGTAAACCAAATCAACAAGATCACATTGGTGACAATCATCAGCAAGGCGGTCAATCCCGTAAAGGACAAACTGGTTTGAACCAAACCCATTTCTTCCCACACAAGCCAAACAGCAATGCCGATTCCGGTTAGGATTTGGATCCCAAAAAACATAAACAATGCACTTCTTCGTTCGATGAGAGAAAAAGGTTTCATCGTGTGTTCCTCGCTTTCTGCGTTATACTAAAATTGTAACACATATTCCAATGTAAAAATCGCAAAATGTGTTTTTGTGGGGTATTATGCACTTCGACCAAAAAATACGTTGCGTGAGAGGTCATTGCCCCAAAAGGAAGAGAAGTTTGTATAATAGAGCTATACCCTCAAGAAAAGGAGATTCTATGAACGCCATTGAAACGTATCTTTCGACCCTTGAACCGGCCAAACAAGAAGTCTTGCAAATGTTGCGCACCCATTTGCGTACCCATCTTCCCACCATGTTGGAAGAACAAATACAATATGGGATGATCAGCTACGTCATTCCTCTTACACTCTATCCAAAAGGCTATTTGGATGATCCAACGGTGCCATTGCCCTTTGTGGCCATCGCGGCCCAAAAACAGCACATTGCGCTCTATCATATGGGGGTGATGGCCAAACCTAGTTTGCTTGAAGCGTTTGAAGCACAGTATCGCCAGCGCAACCTTGGCAAACTCGATCATGGCAAAAGCTGCCTGCGCTTCCACAATCCCGCTAAAATTCCCTATGACCTCATCATCGACTTGTGTCATGCAATGGAGATTGAGGAATACATCGCCTTGTATGAAGCCTCACGCACGCATAAAACGAAAGGAACACCCCATGCCAAACCACACAAACAAAAGAATTGAGTTGCTTGCAGTAGGAGAGTGCTTGATGGACTTGATTGAAGACCCACAAGCATCCATGACCTTCCATGCCCATCCGGGAGGCTCGGTGAGCAACGTTGCGGGCAATGTCGCCCAGTTTCAAAAAAACAGTGCCCTGCTTGCCTGTGTGGGCGAAGATGCGTTTGGCACCCTCTTGATGGAAAAACTGGAGAAGCGAGGCGTCGTGAAGGACTACCTCCAACGCAGTAAAAAGTCCACCTCGCTAGTGCTGGTCAACCAAAGCCAGGGTACGCCGACGCCCTATTTTTACCGCATGGCGGATGTCGACTTGCGGGAAGAGGCCGCGCTTGATGCATTGCTGGATCAAATCAAGGTTTTGCACTTCAGCTTTTGGCCGCTTACGCACGATGCTTCACGCAAGGTAGTGATGGGGCTTTTGAAAAAAGCGAAGGCCAAGGGGATCTGCATTGGCTTTGATCCCAATTATCACGAAGCCCTATGGAAGCAAGAAGAACCGGTGATGGAGATGCTAGCGACCATCTTGGAGTATGTGGATGTCATCAAACCCTCTCTAGACGATGCATCACGCTTATTGGGGGAACACAGCATGGAATACTATTTGGACGCCTTTCAAGCCTTTGGCATTCAAACCGTCATTTTGACCTTAGGCAAAGAGGGTCTGGTTGCGCGCCATCACAACCAAAGAGTGCAATTGCCTTCAATGGCCCAAGAAGTGGTGGACACTACGGGGGCGGGCGATGCCTTTTGGGGTGGTTACTATGCGGCTTTGCTTGAGAACTGCGATTGGATTTCTTGTTTGAAGGCGGGCAGCATGGCCAGTGCCTTCAAACTAAAAACCATTGGCAGTGATGTCCACTATCCCAGTGTAGCCGTTTTGCTCGGAAAGGAAGCCCATGATGAATCCCAATAACATTCAACTCATAACCTATCCCAATTCACTAGGACGCAATCTCAAAGACCTCATGCAAGTGCTGAATCATCCCTTATCCAAAGCGTTTGACGTTGTGCACCTTTTGCCTCCATATCCCTCTAGTGGAGATCGTGGTTTTGCGCCTTTGACCTATTTGGAAATTGAACCCTCTTTTGGCGATTGGGAACAGGTCAAGGCGTTGGGCGCACGCACCCCGCTCATGCTTGATGTGATGGTCAATCATCTTTCTGCCCAATCCAACTTTTTTCAGGATGTCTTGCAAAAGGGGGAGCACTCCCCTTATTATGAGATGTTTTTGCCTTTGCCGCAAAAGCGTTCCTTTCCAAGCGTGATGGAACAGGATTTGATTTTTCGCAGACGAAGCAAACCGTATTCCACCTACGCCATTGGCGAAACGACGCAATCTTTTTGGACCACGTTTGGAAAGGAAGATCCTTCTGAACAAGTGGATTTGGACATTGCGTCTTCAAAAGTAAACGACTTGTTTGAAACCATCTTTGAGACCTTCCATCAAAACAACATCGCGTACGTCCGTTTGGATGCCATTGGCTATGTGATCAAGAAAAAGAAGACCTCCTGTTTTTTTGTAGAACCGGAGATCGATGCCTTTTTAACCAAGATGCAAGCCCTCGCGCGCAAACATCACATTGAATTGTTGCCAGAACTGCACGCTAGTTTCCAAACCCAGCAAAAGCTTAGCGCAAAAGGGTTTTGGATATATGACTTCATTTTGCCCTACCGCATTCTTGAAGCGCTTTTGCTCAAAGAAGCAGATGCTCTGGTGGACTATTTGCGCACCCGGCCAAGCCGCCAGATCACGATGTTGGATTGCCACGATGGCGTGCCGGTCAAACCCGATCTGGAAGGGATGTTGGACCCTAAAAAGCATGAGTTGGTCAAAGCAGCTTGCCTCAAACAGGGCTGCACCGTAAGCAAAATCTATTCCAAACAACACATTGGTCGCGATGGCATTGACGACCACCAAATTCGTGGAACCTACTTTTCCATGCTGCAACAGGATGAAAACGCCATGATGGTGGCCCGTGCCATTCAACTGTTTACTCCCGGGGTACCACAGGTCTACTATGCTGGATTGTTTGCCGATGGCAATGACCTTGATGCCATCCAACAACAACAGGACGAGCGGGCAAGCAATCGGCACAATTATACAAGGGAAGAACTCGAGGTGCGCTGGACCCAACCGTTCACCAAACGAATGCTCGCACTGGTAGAGTGGCGCAATCACTTCCCTGTTTTTGATGGAACCTTTACGCTATTGTCTGCCGATTCCACCCACTTTACCATGCGTTGGGAGAAAAAGGCGCAAGGCTGTGAGCTGCAAGTGGATTTGAATCGGATGCAAGCAAGCATTCAAACGTGGGAAGCATTGGAACAAACAGCCTTTTGGTGGGTGTAATGGCATGCCACATAGTACCCAAAAGTGACCACTTACCCCCTAGAATGAACCACTTGGGAAAAAGTCATTTACAAGCAACCGCAATGCGATACAATGAGGATGGAAAGAGGTGATGCGATGAAAATCAAAATAGAAGTCGATTCGACGATCCAAGAAACGGAAGTCCTCATCCGCTGCGCTGCGCTGAGCAGTGAAATCGTGAAGCTGGAAAAGATGTTGGCAGAATATGCCAATGCGCCTTCGATGCTGGCGGTATACAGTGCAGACAAAGAACATTACTTGTCCATGGACCAGCTCTTGTTTTTTGAAAGCGACGGGGATTGCATCATGGCCCATACCAAAGAACATGCCTACGAGTGTACGTATCGCTTGTATGAGCTCGAAGCCATGTTGCCGGTCTCCTT
>JBOGAI010000139.1:0-5937 GCA_051655665.1 Erysipelotrichaceae bacterium
AAGAACATCGTCTGCAAGTCGTTTCAACCTTGGACGAAACGGATGCGAAAACCTATGTGGTAAAACTGGTCCATCAAATGAGCAAAAACGATTTCTATGTCGAAATCCTTGTCGACAAACAAGATGAAGCCGCTTATGAGCCCATGATTCAGATGTTGAACCAATTGGACCAAGAACCGGTTGCACGGGTTGCTCAGGTGGAACAAGAACCTTCCTCCACGCCGGCACTTCACAACAATTTCCTCTTTGCGTTGTTTTTGCTTGGAGGGGGCTTGACGCTTCGCGAAGCACTGCGAAAACAATAACAAAAAAAGAACTCTGGTAGAGTTCTTTTTCATTGGGTCAAAGGCAAACGCAGCAAGGCGGTAAACGTCGAGGTGTCGTACTGAAAATCCAGCGCACCTTGGTAGTGATCGACAATGCGTGCTACATTGGACAAACCCAAGCCATGGTTGCGTTTGTCTTTTTTGGTTGTGGCAAAGCCGTCTTTTTGGACTTCCAATACCCCGTTGTAGCGGTTTTGCACTTCAAACACAAAATTGTCATTGACCACCTTGGCGTGCACCCGGATGAATTTCGCATCCGGTTCCGCAACCTCTTTGCAAGCGTCAAGCGCGTTGTCGAGCAAATTGCCAATCATGACACTGAGGTCAAAATCGTAGATGGACAATGTTGCCGGACTTTGCGCGTGTACTTCATAGCGAATGTGCAACTCACGACACAGCGTTTGTTTGTGGACCAGCATGGCATTGAGAATTTTATGGGAAGTATAGGAAGGGGTGGCATCGGGAAGATTTTGTTCCATCACATCCAGATACGTCTGCGCCTCCTCGTATTGTTGGTCTTTCAACAAACACTGCAAGGTGATTTTATGGTGGTGCAAATCGTGCGACAAACGCCGGATTTGCGTTTGGTAGGTTTCGACTTCGCGCAAATTGGCCAACTGCATCTCGTAGTGGTCTTGCAGGATTTTGGTTTGGTGCTTGTGCATCGACAAGTCATAGGCTTTGGCAATGCCCATCAGCACAAAGACGCCGAAATAAAACTCCAACAAGCACGAGGCCAAAATCAAGACACTGACCAAAAAGGTGTGTCGAGAAAACAACGCAATGAACAAGAAACTGTAGCTTTTTCCAATCAGCATCACAAACATGGACAACGGGATGAAAAACGACAAGCCCGAAAACAAGAAGTCAAATTTCGCAGGAGGCAAGGCCATAAAGAGCAAGCCTTCGACCACAAGATACAACAGCAAGGCGCCAAAAAGGACCAGCAAAAGCATGGTAGGCTCATTGCTGAGCAAATGGGCATTGCGTTTGGCAAGGACTTCATAGAGCGAAAATACGGTGGTAAAAGCCAGAAAAAAAAGGTAATACGACTTGAGGTGCAAACTGACCAGCTTGAGGGTTTGGGCTGGAACAATCAAATACAACAAGAGGCATAAAAACAATAAGGCCCCAAGCAGGATCAAGATGTGCACTTCATTGACAAACACATATCCAAACAGCGAAACAAAAAGCAAACCCAAGGCGAGGTTGGTGGTGAACACGGCGCGGATGCGCACGCGCAGATACGCTGCACTGCTCAAACACAACACAGTGATGAGCATGGCTGTCACCCCAAGAAAGCCCAAGGTTGAAAGATTCACGTCAGCCTAGGGTTGCACCAATTGGTGCTTGATGAAATCGGTAAAGGCTTGTTTGGTGCTGTTGATGTATTTTTTGCTGATGGGCAAGGTTTTGTGGGTGGTCGTAATCACGTCCATCCCGACCACGTTTTTCACGTAGAGCAGATTGACCAAATAACTGCGATGGCAGCGCACAAAGGGCAAAGGTCCAACTTGTTCTTCCAAATCGGAAAGCTTGTTGTAGAAGGTGATGACTTCCCCATTGCTCATGTGGGCACTGATTTTGCGCAGATTGGATTCAAAATAGGCAACATGATCCAGGCGCAACGAATAAAGGTCTTGGTTGTTCTTCACAAACAAGGTGTTTTTTTTGGTGCTTTTGGTTTTGGTGATGATTGTGTTGACACATTTTTCCAAACCCGTTTGCATTTGGGATTTCAAAAGATAGCCTTGCGCTTTGACGCTGTAGCTTTCAAAGGCATAGTCCTTGCTGCTGGTCAAAAAGATGATGTCTTCTTCAAAACCGGCATTGCGCAACGCTTGAGCGGTCTCAATCCCGTTGAGACCATCCATGATGATGTCCAAAAAGAGAACATCGAAGTAGGTGGGATAGGCTTTGCAAAAGGCAAGCAACTCCACGCCCGCACCAAATACTTTAAGTTCAATGGAGGCTTCGTTTGTCTGCTCCATGCGTTCGATAATGGTGGTGAATTGACGAATGTACAAAGCATTGTCTTCACATAAACCAATTTTAATCATACAAATACATTCCCCTTTACGATTCTGCTTACAAGGGCATTATACCCAAAAAGACCGCAAGAAACAACAAATGGAAGCGTTTGCGACACAATTAAAAAGAGTTTGTGAAAAGCCCCATCCAAATCTTACAATTCAAAGGTTAAAAATGGCAAAGCTCTATAATTTGTGGGATTTGCTCCGTATACTGAAAAATGTGAGTGTTCATAACACTAGCACATTTTGTAAACAAGGAGGAGAACATATGAAGCAAACAAAGTTGAAAAGTCTTGTCAGTAAAGTACTCGTCAGTGCATTGACCCTAAGTGTCGTCTCAACCACACTTACGCCCGTCTATGCGACAGACCTTTCACAAAACGTTGCCGTTTCCGCAACAAGCGCGAAACGCAACGTCATGTATTATGGTGACTGGTCCATCTGGGTTGGACAAGGTAATTTTTACCCACAAGATATCCCAGCCGATCAACTAACGCACCTTAACTTTGCATTCTTGGATTTCGACAGCAATGGGAACTTGGTCTTTACCGACAAAGATGCCGCTGTGGGTGCCCCGCTTGGGCAAGTGGGGGTGACCTGGGGGGACATCAATGCCGGAATCTTGCCTGCATTCCAACAATTGCGTGCCCAAAACCCGAACCTGAAAATTGGGGTTTCGGTTGGCGGATGGTCCAAATCGGCGGATTTCCCGGTGGTTTCAAAAGACCCGGTCAAACGGGCCAATTTGGTCAATCAATTGCTTCAATTCATTGAGTATACCAACATGGACTTTATCGACATCGATTGGGAGTTTCCAGGATACTACCGTCTTCCCGATAAAGTAGACAATAAAAACGACGAAGGAACACCGTACGGCGGTGCGGAAGATGGCGAATTGTTTGTGACCTTGCTGCAAGATTTGCGCAGTGGATTGGACAAGCAAGGCGTACGCATTGGCAAGGAGTATGAATTGTCCATTGCCATTCACCCTTCCATTGAAAAACTAAATACAGGCATCGACATCGACCGCGTCTTTGAGGTGGTGGACTTTGCCAACATAATGTCCTATGACATGCGTGGGGCTTGGGATGACAATGCCGGACACCAAACCGGACTGTACACCAATCCCAATGACCCTTTAAAAGGCAAAGGCTTGTCCATTGACGAAAGTGTGCAATACTTGCTAAGCCAAGGGGCACAAGCCAACAAAATTGTTATCGGTGCGGCCTACTATACCCGTGGGTGGGAACAAGTAAGCAGCGGACCGGATGCGCAAAATCCAGGTTTGTTTGGGCAAGCAGCCCTTGTAACCAAAGATGCAGATCAAACCCCTTCACGCGGTGCCAAAAACGAAGCCCCTTTGGCGAGCGGAGATGGCGGACGCATGAGCGGAATCTGGTCATATCGTAACCTGGATAAACTAAAAGCAGCCTATCCGGGACTGAAAGAATACTGGGATGACGTTGCGAAGGCACCGTATTTGTACGATGCAAAATCGGGTGCGTTCTTTACGTATGACAACGTGCGCTCCATTCAGGAAAAAGCCAACTACGTCAACGAACATGGCTTGGGTGGCATGATTGCTTGGATGGCGTCCAACGACAAACCAACGACTTCAACCAAACGCGATGAATTGACCAAAGCAACCAAAGAAGGCTTGTTTGGCAGTGCATCCTTGGCAAAACAAGACATCGTGTATGCGGATGTGGACGTCACCCTTAGCGTAAAACCATACAAAGAATCATGGGGCAGCACTGGGGGCTTGGAATTTACCCTGAAAAACAATGAAGTGTTGCAAGAAAGCAACGAAGTGTTGTCTGCGGTGGAAAAAACGTCAGAGACCATCAAGTTGCCAAAATTTTATATTACCCATCAGTATGGAGAATTGGCAGCCGGCGACTATAAAGCGGGTACCGTAACCAACCAAAATGGGATGACAATCGTGGATTTAAGCAGTGTCTATGATGCGAAAAACTTGGTTCCAGGGGTGGAATACACCTTCCGCTTGAAAGCGAACCAAGCCATTGAAAACATCGAAGGACTTGCTTCCGTGGAGTTAAGCCAACGCATGAGCAAAGAGGGCGTTGAGCTCAACAAACAATTGTTATTTGGTCAAGACGTCGAAGAACCAAGCAACAGCGCACCACAATTGTTGGGTTTATCCAATAAAACCATCTTTGTAGGAGACGCGTTTGATGCGATGGCGGGTGTAAGTGCTTATGACAAAGAAGATGGGGATCTTAGCACGAAAATCGCCTTTGATTCCAATGTGGATACCTCAAAAGCGGGCATTTATACCGTCCACTATACGGTTGTCGACTCCATGGGGGAAAGTACAACCCAAAGCATTACCGTAACCGTGAAACAAAAAGACATCATCGAAGACAGCGACTTTGGGGTAGGCGAAGGCATTGAATGGCCAACCCAAGCCAATGCTCCATATGCCGACATGGTGGCGTGGAATAGTGGCGCCTTCTCAAACAATGGGGCTTTGAATTTGAAAAAAATCTATCAGGATACCGGCGTGAAATTCTTTAATTTGGGATTCATCCAAGCTCTTGGTGGAATCCAAGACGGAAAACTGAACCGGGGTTGGGGTGGTTATGCGACCCTCAACGAACAACACAACGACAACGCGCAATACCAAGGCATCAAACAAGCCATCAAAGACATTCGCGCTGTTGGGGGAGATGTCAGCATTTCGCTAGGCGGATTGAACGGGGTTGCCCTTTGGGAAGCCAGCCAGGATGTGGAAGTGTTGTATCAAACCTATAAAGAGATTGTGGAAGGATATGGGCTGACCCGTTTGGATTTGGACATTGAAGGGGCTGCAACCAACAAAGAGCACAACCGAGTCAATGCGCAAGCGATCAAACGCGTCCAAGACGAAACCGGGGTGGACATTGTCTTGACCTTGGCAGTCTTGCCAACGGGGCTTACCAGCGTCCAACTGGATGTGTTAGAAGTCTACTTGCAAGCTGGTGTAAATGTGGAACTGGTGAACATCATGACCATGTGCTATGGTTCCTCCACGTTGTTGCCAGGGGAAAACTATGGTGGTGCCTCGGTAAGAGCGGTGGAAAACACCAAAAACCAATTGCAAACGTATTTTAAAACCCATGCCAACATTACCCTAAACGATGAGCAAGCCTACCGCAAAATCGGTACGACCCCATCCGTGGGCTTTGAAGGCGCTGCCCATCCGATTTTCCCAGTCGAGTGGACCAAAATGGTCGTGGATCATGCAACGGACAAAGGATTGGGCATGACGTCAATGTGGTCCATCAACCGCGATGCGATGGCCCAAAGCAACAGTGGGATTTATGCACCGTATGAGCATACGACCATCATGAAACAGTTTGGTGAAGACCAAGGTGGTGGAGAAGTCGATCCTCCACTCAATACCGCTCCGCTTTTGAATGGGTTGAAAGATGTCACAATCAACGTAGGAGACCTCTTCGACCCGTATGCTGGAGTAAGTGCAACCGACAAAGAAGATGGTGACCTCACGGCTTCCATCAAACTTGCAGGCAGTGTCGACACCAACAAAGTAGGCGTATACACGTTGACGTATTCGG
>JBOGAI010000140.1:0-5349 GCA_051655665.1 Erysipelotrichaceae bacterium
ATGGTGTTAATTGTGCGTAAGGATAGTGCATTTACCTCTGCGACTTCGTTGGAAGATTTTGCTGGGGCCAATGTGGGTGCGCAAAAAGATACGTTTCACGATGGCATCATCGACCAAATTCCAAACGTAACCCATGCCGTGCCATTGAAAAGCTTCCCGGAATTGACCATTGCAGTTTCCAGTGGTGCCCTTGACGCGATGGTATCGGAGTTGCCTGTTGCAAAAGCGATTGTTGCAAGTAACCCCAATTTGCAAATCATCCGCTTCGATGCAGGTGCTGGATTTGAAACAGGTGCCGATGCAACCGTATCGGTTGGAGTACAAAAAGGAAACGACACATTGTTGGAGGCAATCAATGCGGCGTTAACACAGTTGAGCACTGAAGCGCGTGACCAAATGATGGAAGATGCCATTTTGCGTCAACCACAATAGGAAAACAAAAAATACAAAGTACTAGCATACCGTTGTATAGAAAGAAGGATAGACCATGATTCTAACAAGTATACCAAGTGATTTCTTTGGTGGAGTTTTCTACATCTTTAATAAATATGCTCCACTGTTTTTCCAAGGGATGCAAAATACCTTGCTCATTGCTTTGAGTGGAACCTTGATTGGTTTGGTATTGGGAATGATGTTTGCTGCATTAAAAACCATGACCATTTCCAAACGAGAGCCATTGTTGATGCGCATCATGAAACGTACGTTGTTGATTCTAAGCAATTGCTACATTGAAATTTTTCGCGGAACACCTATGATCGTACAAGCATCGTTTTTCTATTACGGGCTAATCAGCATTGGTGTGAAAATGAATCCCTTGGTCGCTGGAATCATCGTTGTTTCGGTTAACACAGGAGCTTATATGGCAGAAATCCTGCGTGCAGGAATTCAAAGTGTCGATGTGGGGCAAAAAGAAGCGGCTGCTTCGTTGGGTATGAATAACTGGCAAACCATGCTCTTTATCATCTTGCCACAAGCGTTGCGCAATGCATTGCCGGCCATTGGCAATGAGTTTGTCGTAAACATAAAAGACACTTCCGTCCTCAACGTAATTTCGGTAACGGAGCTGTATTTTCAATCGGGATCCGTCGGGGGCATCACCTATCGTTTCTTTGAAACCTTCTTTATTACCGCGGTACTGTACTTTGTGATGACGTTTACCACAACCCGTATTTTGAATTATATTGAAAAAAGATTGGATCAACCAAAAACGAGTTTTCCCGCCAGTGCGACAAGCTCCAAAATGGTTATCTCAAAGTAGGAGAAGCATATGAACTCAATTGTAGAAATTCGTAACATTCAAAAAAGCTTTGGTGCCCTTCATGTGTTAAAAGGGGTAGACTTCCACATCGACCGCGGGGAAGTGGTCACGTTGATTGGTGCCAGCGGAAGTGGAAAATCCACGTTGTTGCGCTGCATCAATTTGCTGGAAACACCAGATGGCGGAGAGATTTTGGTAGAAGGAAAAGACATCTTAAAAGGGGAGTTGGATGTCAATCAATATCGGGCCAAGGTAGGGATGGTTTTTCAAAACTTCCACTTGTTCAATCACATGAGTGTGCTTGAAAACTGTATGATTGGACAGCGCAAAGTACTGAAGCGTTCGAAAGAAGAAGCAAAAGAAAAAGCGCTGTTTTTCCTGGAAAAAGTCGGCATGACCGATTTTGCTAATCAAAATGCCAAACGCTTGTCCGGGGGGCAAAAACAACGTGTGGCCATTGCCCGAGCCCTTTGTATGGACCCGGATATCTTATTGTTTGATGAACCAACCAGTGCACTTGATCCCGAAACGGTGGGCGATGTATTGGATGTCATGAAAACGTTGGCGAACGAAGGATTGACGATGATTGTCGTGACCCATGAGATGGCATTTGCTCAAGAAGTCAGCGATCGCGTGATTTTCATGGACAATGGCGTAATTGCGGAAGAAGGCAGTCCAGAACAATTGTTCCTTCGCCCTGAAAAAGAGAGAACCAAAGCATTCTTGGCGCGTTTTCATCGCACCATTCAAGCGTAAAAAAACATCCTGTTGGATGTTTTTCTTTTGGATTAAAGGGTTCGCTTTTTTTCAAGCCGATAATACCCTTCCTCATCAAGCTGAATGGGATAATCTTTGTAGTCATATCCAAAGTGTTGGTAGAATGAACACGCGTGGATGCTTGAAGGGATTTCGATGCGTTTGGCGCGCAGATAATACTCATCCTGTTCCAAAGTATGCATGATTGTAGTCCCAATGCCATTTCCATGTAAGTCGGGATCGACAAAAATGGTCAATAGAATGCTTTCGTCTGGCTTGCCCCAAAAGCTGGAAATGGCCCCACAGCCGACAATGCGTTCCCCTTTGGACACGACATAAAAGTGAGCATAACTGGCCACGTGCAATACTTTTTGCGCATCATAGAGACAAGCCAAAGCCTCCATTTTTTCAAGACCGTAGTCCTTGCTGTTGACTTCTAGCAAATTGCGCTGGATGAGGGTGGCGATGCAATCTGCATCAGTGACTTGAAAAGGGCGAATTGTGATTTCCATTTTACTTATGACTCCCTTGCTTGTTAGCCCAAATGGTATGGCAACGCTCCAATTCGTGTTTTTTGAGCGATGCAATGTGTTCGTAGATGGGGTCCTCATTTTCCTTTTGCATCATAAGTGCCCAGTAGTACCAAAGCAAACTTTGAAACATTTCCCAAATGAGCAAATGCTCCTGTGTTTGTTCGGTGAACACCTCAAAGTAGGTTTCATAAAAGGCATTGCGCAAGGCGGGATCGTAAATCTCGTTTTCGGAAAGAAAGGAAATGACATCAAAAAGAGGGTCGTTGTTGGCGGCATACTCGTAATCGATGATGTAAAGAGCGTTCTTGTCAAACAAAACATTCCCGCTGACCAAGTCATTGTGACACAAACAAGGTTTGTAGTGTAAGGTTTGCACCAATTGGATGCAAGTGCTCTCCAAGTCGTGTTTCTTTTCTTTGGGAATATTTCGGGCGAAGGTGTGCAATTTTTTTATGGCATCAAAATTTGAAGGCGCCTGTAGATGACTTTGGTGCAATTGTTTGAGTTTTAGGGCAACCTGTCGCATGGTTTCGTCGTTTATACACTCCCCGATTTCGACAAGGTCTGGCATAAAAGGGGTAATTTTAATGCCAGTGTGTTCATCAAAATAGGTGCACTCAATCCCAAAATGCAACGCATCGAGCTGTATTTGCACCCATTTTTCTTGAGCGCGGTCGACAAATTGCGATGAAATATCACTTGGGATGCGGACCACATACCATTGCTGATCCACTTCGACCAAATAGTTTTTGTTGGTTAAGCCTTTGGGCAACACGCTAATGCTTTGAGGCTCTTTTTGAAAGATTTGTTTTAATGTTGAATAAAGTTCCATAATATCACCATAGATATCATAGCATAGTTGACCATAATTTGGTAAAATAGTCGATGAGGTAAGCCTATGAAAATATTATTAACAACATTGAATGCCAAATACATTCACAAAAATTTGGCGCTGCGTTTGATTTACGCGGCAGCCGACCATGATGCTTATGAGGTTTCGTTGGTGGAGTTTACCATCAAGGATAACATCGAGCGCATCGTAAACCAAATTCTTGCTTCAAAGGCAGCGGTGGTTGCGTTTAGTGTCTATATTTGGAACATTGAAGAAACCAAACGAATCGTCAAAAAACTGAAAACAGCAAACCCCGACCTGCACATTGTGTTGGGCGGTCCTGAGGTCAGTTTTGATTGCCATGACTTGTTTCAATATGGAGTCGATGCCATTTGTCAGGGGGAAGGGGAATTTGCGTTTTGGGAGTACGTGGATGCCTATCGCTTAGGGGGCTCTCGTTGCATTGAAGGCATTGCAACGCCAGAGAATTTAACGCACCATTACCGTAAGGAAGAATTGTCGAAGGTAGAAACGCTCGACCCTTATTTTTTGGAAATGGACGTTTTGGACATGCACCAACGCTATTTGTACGTCGAAACAAGTCGTGGCTGTCCATACAACTGTGAATACTGTTTGTCTTCAACCGATAATCAAGTGCGCCTGTTCTCCGAAGACTATGTCTTCGCCTTGTTGGAAAAAATCGCTGCTTCCAAGGTAGAACAGGTGAAGTTTTTGGACCGAACGTTTAATGTATCTCCAAAGCGCGCCTTGCGCATCGCCCAATACATTCAAGAACACTGCACCAATCAAATTTTCCAATTTGAAATTGTTGCCGAAACACTCAGTGACGCCTTGCTCGATTTTTTTACCAATCAGGCGGATCGAGCGCGTTTCCGTTTTGAAATAGGAGTCCAATCGTTCAATCCGACCACATTGCAAGCAGTGGGTCGCATCCAAAACAACGAACGGCTGAGTGAAGTCATCAAACGCTTTCAAACGGCGAAATTGACGATGCATGTGGATTTGATTGCGGGATTACCGTTTGAGGATTACGCCTCCTTTCGCAACTCATTTGATACATTGTTTGGACTTCATCCAGAAGAGTTGCAATTGGGAATACTAAAAGTGCTGAAAGGAACCACATTGCGGTTGCGCACTGCGGCATTTGGTTTTGAATACGAAGGGGTTGCGCCGTATACCATTGAACAAACAAAGTGGTTATCCAAAACAGAACTACAAGCCATTCAAGGCGCGGCACATGCCGTAGAAAAATTGTACAATTCGGGGCGTGCCAAAACGGTGATAATGACCGTGTTGAAGCTTGGATATTTTGAAAGTGCCTTTGATTTATTTGTTGCGTTAGGCAAGCAAATGGATACACTGCCACGCCCGTATCAGGTGTTGGATTTGTTTCAAATTTTTCCGAGGGTGATTGACGACTCGCCAAAGATCACCCACGCAATTGCAATGATGGATTATTACAAAGGTACGAAAAACAAGCCGAAGCGACTGCAAAGTGGATTGATTTTGGCAGAAGAACTGAGTATGCTGAAACAGCAGTTTCAGCAGCAATATCAACTCAGCCAAAACCTTGTTCACAAATATGGGGTTGTTGATTTATATTATGATCAGGAAGTAACCTACCAGTTAGTTCTTTACAACGACAAACAAGAAAAAGCACGCCGCTATGTCTTTGATAAGACACGAGAACAATTTAAGGAGATCGAACAATGAAACCAATCTTATTAGCAACGGGGAATGCCCATAAAAAAGAAGAGTTCGCTCAAATGTTAGAACCACTTGGGTACACGGTATACTCCCTGAAGGATATCAATTATACAGATGAAATCATCGAAGACGGAACAACCTTTGCGCAAAATGCGACCATCAAAGTCAAAGCGTTGCGCCAAGTGTTTGAGGGAGAAATCATCTCGGACGATTCGGGAATTTGCATCGCGCACTTAAACGGT
>JBOGAI010000141.1:0-2331 GCA_051655665.1 Erysipelotrichaceae bacterium
CCAATTCGTTGCCGGTCAACTTCGCATACACGGTACGCAGCGCCGCTTCCATGACCCCTCCGGTTACCCCAAAGATGACACCGGCACCGGTGTATTCCCCATACAAGTCGCCATCGAAGTGCCCTTCTGCAAGGTTTACAAAGTCGATGCCGTACATTTTAATCATGTCGCCCAGTTCGCGGGTCGTCAACACGGCGTCGACATTTTTCATGCCCTCAATGAACGTTTCAGGACGGTTTTTCTCGCCCTTTTTTGCCGTACATGGCATGATGCTTACCACATAGATGTCTTTTGGGTCGATTTTGTTTACTTTCGCAAAGTGGGTTTTCACCAAGGACCCCACCATCATGTGCGGTGATTTACAAGTAGACAGGTGGTCTAACAATTCCCCATATTCACTTTCGATGTAGTTGACCCATCCTGGAGAACAGCTGGTAATCATCGGCAATGTCTTTTGGTTTTGCAAACGATCGATGAATTCATAGCCTTCTTCCAAAATGGTCAAGTCTGCGCCAAAGTTGGTGTCATAAACGCGGTCAAAGCCCATGATTTTAAGGGCCTGCGCCATTTTACCGGTTACGCGGGTTCCAATGGGCATCCCAAACTCTTCGCCTAATGAAGCCCGAATCGCCGGAGCCGTTTGCACGACGACAAATTTTTTCGGATCGTTGAGCGCTGCAATGACTTCATGCACTTCGCGTTTTTCGCTCAAAGCACCAACCGGACAGTTGATGACGCATTGACCGCATTGCATGCAGTTAACATCACGGAACGATTGGTTGAGTACGGGCGCAACGGTGGTTTTGAATCCGCGCTCCTCAAAGCCCAAAATACCCAATCCTTGCACTTTTTGGCAAGTGTCGATGCATCGCCCACACAATACGCATTTGCTCGTATCGCGCACGATGCCATCGCTCAAGTCATCAAAACTAGGAGTGGTTTTGTGCCCTTGGTATTTGTTTTCATCCGCCCCTACTTCTTTCGCAAGGCTTTGCAATTCGCAATTTTGGTTGCGGGTACACGCCAAGCACTCTTTGGAGTGATTGGACAAGATGAGTTCTACGGTATTGCGACGTGCATCCAGCGCACGTTTGGAATGAACCGATACGTCCATTCCTTCGCTGACCGGGTGGACGCAGCTCGCCACCAAGGAGCGCGCTCCTTTGACTTCTACCACGCAAACGCGGCAAGCGCCGCTTTGCGTACAATCCTTCAAGAAACAAAGGGTCGGTACATTGATGCTTGCAGCGCGTGCTGCTTCTAAAATCGTCGTCCCTGCTGGAACACAAACTTCGATGTTATTGATTTTTAGTGTAACGTTTGACATAAGTGTTCTCCTTTATACCATGGAAATCGCATTGAATGGACATACATCCATACATGCGCCACATTTTACGCAAACCGCACTGTCGATGACATACGGTTGTTTTCCAGGAACGCCGCTGATGCATTGTACCGGACATTGTTTCGCACAAATGCTGCACTTCTTACAAGCAACAGGGTCAATGTGATAGCTCAAAAGTGCTTTACATGTTTTGGAAGGACATGTTTTTTGGTCGATGTGTGCCTCGTATTCATGACGGAAGTGTTTGAGCGTCGAAATAACGGGATTGGCTGCCGTTTGCCCCAAACCGCAAAGGGAACCATCTTTGACTACGGGCGCCAAGGCTTCCAAATCATCCAAGGTTTTTGCTGTTCCTCGTCCTTCGCAAATGTCTTCGAGTAGTTCGAGCATGCGCTTGCTTCCCACGCGACACGGAGTACATTTTCCACACGATTCATCCACGATAAAGTCCATGAAGAAACGAGCGACGTCTACCATACAGTTGTCTTCGTCCATGACAATCATGCCCCCAGAACCCATCATGGATCCCAGTGCAACCAGGTTATCGAAATCGATTGGGGTATCCAAATGTTCTTCGGTCAAGCATCCCCCAGAAGGTCCCCCCGTTTGCACGGCTTTGAATTTTTTCCCATTGGGAATGCCGCCTCCGATTTCAAAAATGACTTCGCGCAACGTCGTGCCCATCGGAATTTCTACCAAACCGGTATTGACGATTTTGCCACCCAAGGCAAAGATTTTGGTTCCTTTGGATTTTTCGGTTCCAATGCTTGCAAACCAGTCTGCCCCTTTGTAGAAGATTTGCGGAACGTTACCCAGTGTTTCCACGTTGTTGATGATGGTCGGTTTGCCCCATACCCCTTTGACCGCCGGGAATGGAGGACGTGGACTTGGCATGCCGCGTTTTCCTTCAATCGAGGCAATGAGGGCGGTTTCTTCTCCGCACACAAACGCGCCTGCACCCAAACGGATTTCGACGTCAAAGTCGA
>JBOGAI010000142.1:0-6106 GCA_051655665.1 Erysipelotrichaceae bacterium
TGTGTACGACCCATTCAATCAAAAATGTTGTTCTGTATGAAATCGTTTTGAAAAACCTACGGGAAGCAATCGACTATGTAACAGAGTATGAAGCCGAGTTTGTGCAGGAAGCAGCAGACAGCCGTTTGCGAGAGCGCGACGCAGAGTTTTCCCGCAAGCGCGAAACACTTTCCAAAGCTGAAAACCGTATTGCCGAGTTGGATAATCTGTTTAAGCATTTATATGAGGACAATGTAACCGGGAAATTGTCTGACGAACGGTTTATCAAAATGTCCCATGATTACGAATTGGAGCAGAGCAATCTAAAAGCTATGGCAGAAGTGCTACGGGAAGAAATCAAGCAGCAGGAAAAACAAAAGACCAACGTTAAAGCGTTTATCAGCGCAGTAAAGAAGTACACCGATATGCAGCAGCTTGACGCTGCTATGCTACGGGAGTTTATAGATCGTATCGAAGTTTCCCATACCGACAAAAAATCCAAGACAAGGGAAATCACGATTGTATATAACTTCATCGGTGCATTTGATTTTGGACGGGCGAAAGAAAAAGCCCAAAATACAACTCAAAAACAGCAAAGAACGGCATAGCCGTTTAGCTACACCGTTCCTTGCTAAAATGTTTTCTTAATTCACCGCCCCATTAGTGTGGTGTTTTTTTGAAGAGACGAAAAAAAGCCACGAGGGATTCGTGGCTTTGAGGTTTATAGCACCGCAAACAAGCGGGGACCCAATTGGTTTTTACGAGAGATGATGCCTGGATAGAAGGTATCAAGGGAATAGTCTTCCGCAGGGAACGCCTTCTCGACGGCCTGTTTGAGTTTTCCATCGTAAATAAAGTAGGATCCGTTGTTTTGCACATCGGTAAACACCATGAGCAAGCAGTCGTAGCCGTTGAGTTTGATCAGGCTGTCGACGTACTCACGCAATTCTTGTTCCCGTTGTTGCAATTCCAATTGTTCGATGATGTTGATTTGTCCAATGGCCAAGCGTTTGCCGTTGACTTTGTATTCTTTGAAGTCGTTGAAGATGATTTGTTGGGCATCCTTGTTTTTCAAAGAAGACGTAGCGATGAACAAGTCGTTTGCGATTTCCGTCAAATTCAGCTGGTGCAGGCTCGCCAAGGCTTTGGCAGTGCGCACATCTTCTTCGGTACACGTTGGCGAATTGAAGTTCAAGGTATCCGAAATGACGGCATTGATGAGCAAGCATGCGATGTTGTATGGCACTTCTACGCCATACTCGCGGTACAATCCGGCAATGATGGTGGCACTAGAGCCAACCTGACGGTTTCTGAAGTTGATGGGATAGCTCGTTTGAATGTCACCGATGCGGTGATGGTCAATGATTTCCAAGATTTCGGTTTGATCGATGTTGTCGATGCTTTGCGAGCGCTCGTTGTGATCGAGCAAAATGACCTTGCGTTTTTGATAAGAGAATAAGTGGTAACGCGAAACGGCTCCCACTACGTGGTTGTTGTCATCGACCACCGGGTAAGAACGGTAACGATAATGCATGATCGAACGCGACACATCGTCGACATACGTATCCTTGTGAAAGGAGATGAGTTTGCGCGACATGATCAGCGAAATGGTCGGTGCTTGGTAAATGAAACGGGCAATGTTGAACGTATCCAGATGGGTGGTCACAATCGAGCAGCCGTGTTGCTTGGCTTTCGCAATGACTTCATCCGCTACATACGAGTTGGAAGAAATGATGAGCAAACCGGCTTGTTTCTCAATGGCACGCATTTGATTGTCTTGGTTGTCTCCCACGACAATGATTGAGTTGTTGAAATCGAAGCTTTCCAGACGTTCTACCGACAAGGCCGCAATGTAGACCCGTCCATTGCAACGATACTCGCTTGCATGGTGGATGATGGTTCCTTCCAATACTTCCACGATGTTTTCAATCGGGGTCAAGGACAATAACCCACGCAACTGTTTGTGGTCTTGGACTTGGGTATTGGTAATGTCTGACAAGGTCGCCACCCCTTTGAGTCCGTTTTCGTCGCTGATGTAAATCGCTTTGTTGCGAGTCGACTTCATTTTGCGCAGCGCCGCACGGATGGTGATGTGTTCTTCCACGACCAAAGCTTCGTCGATTTCGATTTCGCTCAAGCGAGAACGCCCATCTTCAAGCAATTCTGGGGGGTCCATTTTGTATTTGTTTAAGATAAAGTTGGTTTCAAAGTTGACATCTCCCAAACGGAAGGCTTGGGCGTTTTCGCCAAGCACACGTTTTAGATGGGCATAGGCAAGGGAAGAACAAATGCTGTCGGTATCGGGATTTTTATGCCCGAAAATATGAATCAGATCGCTCATTAGTGACGCTCCAGCATTGCCAAGCTTTCTTGCATGATGACCAGTTCTTCGTTGGTCGCAATTTTATATACTTTGATTTTGGATTCAGGGGTGGAAATCAGCATTTCTTTTTCACGCAACAAGTTGTGGTCACGGTCAAACTCGATGCCCATGAAGGACAATTCCGAACAAATGGCATCACGGATGATGCTGGAGTTTTCGCCAATGCCTGCCGTAAACACCAAGTTGTCCAAGCCTTTTAGTGCGGCATAGTAGGAACCGATGGTCAATACGATGCGATAGATGTAGATGCTAAGGGCCAAACGGGCTTGCGCGTCGTCTTGCTTGGCCGCGGCCAACACGTCTCTAAAGTCGCTGGAAATCCCGCTGACGCCGAGCAATCCTGACTTTTTATTGAAGATGTCCATGACTTCTTCTTCACTGATTTTCAGTTTGGATGTGACAAAATTCATGATGGCAGGGTCAATGCTTCCGCAACGCGTTCCCATCATGATGCCATCAAGGGGGGTAAAGCCCATTGAAGTGTCAATGGAGACACCATCCAAAATGGCACAAAGGGATGCTCCGTTGCCTAAGTGGCACACGATCGTTTTGCCTTGGGTCGTACCTTGGATTGCAGCCAAACGTTTGGATACGTATTTGTGCGACGTTCCATGAAAGCCATACTTACGAATTTTTAGATTTTCATACCATTCGATTGGCAGGGGATACAAGAACGCTTTCTTTGGCAAGGTCTGGTGAAAAGAGGTGTCGAATACTGCCACGTTGGTGACGTTTGGCAGTTCTTTGCGAAAAATTTCAATGCCCATCACGTTGACCGGATTGTGCAAAGGAGCCAAGTCCGAAATGGTTTTTAAGACGGGAATGGTGGTGTCATCCATGATGGTCGCTTGTCCAAACAACTCGCCCCCATGGGCAACGCGGTGACCGACACAAGCAATTTCGCTCAAGTCTTCCACGATTTTCATCTTCACTAGCGTCTCTAACAACAGCTCAATCGCCTGTTCATGGTTTTCAATGGCGACGACTTGTTTCACTTCGTGCACATCGTACGAATATTTAAAGTTAGAATCTTCCAACCCAATGCGGTCGATTCCACCTTCGAGAATCTCGGCTTGGTTTTTAATGTTATAAAGTTTGAATTTCAATGACGAACTTCCGGTATTCACAACTAAAATTTTACTCATGTTTCCTCTCCTCTATCTGTTTGCTAGTACTAGTATACCATAAAAATTTGTTAGATAGGGCAGGAAATGTTGTCGGGATTTCACCCTTTTTGAAAGAGCGTGAAAATGATATAATAAAACCAAAGGAAGGAGAATGACCCCATGCAACTACACCCTTTAGAAAAAAAAGCTCTGCAACTGTTGCAAATCCAAAGTGTACAAGAGTTGGTCAGCTATTATCCTTCCCGCTATGAACACTTTGTGTATGAGCCCTATGAACGCTGGCATAAAGGGGACGATGTGGTCTTTGTAGCCACCATTTGTTCCCCAGCACAAGTCAAATATTTCAAAGGCAAGCAAAGTTTTACGCGCTTTCAAGTCAATGTTGAAGGGGTTCTTTTGCACGTAACGCTATTCAATCGTCCCTGGACAAGTGCCTTTCCCTTAGGCAAAACATTGCATTTCAAAGGCAAGTATCAGGGGCATGAACAGGTAGCGGTGAGCCACTGTCAAACCAAAGCCTATCCACAAGGCATTGTGCCCATCTACCGTTTGAAAAAAGGCGTCGATCAAGACCTCTTGCGCAGCCTCATTCAAAAGGCATTGCATGCTTACACGTTTGAAGACTTCGTGGATGCACGCTTGCGAAGCAAATATCGTCTTTGCACCAAGCAGCAAGCGTTACAAGAAATCCACCAACCTTCTTCAATGGTCGGACTCAAAGAAGCGCTGCGCCATCTTAAATACGAAGAGTTTTTTAAATTTCAGTTGGGGATGCAACGCCGCAAACTGCTCTACCTTCAAAGCGTGCGCAGCCAAGGAAAATACTTTGATCCAAGCCGCCTCAATGCCTTTGTCGGCCAGTTGCCTTTTTCCCTTACATCAGGCCAACAAAAGGCGTTGCAAGACATTGTAGCCGATTTGCAACGCAACCAACCGATGCATCGCCTATTGCAAGGCGACGTTGGCTGTGGGAAAACAATCGTCGGCTTTTTGGCGTGTTATGCCACCATTTTGGCAGGGGAGCAAGCCATCTTTTTGGCTCCGACCCAAATCTTGGCGCAACAGCATTATCAAAGTATGAAAACCCTGTTGGCCCCATTGGGTTTGAAAATGGGGCTGCTGACCAGCGATACGCCGCATGCACAGCGCACAGCGCTCTTTGAATCCGCAACAGAGGGGTCATTGCAGTTACTAGTGGGCACCCATGCCCTGTTTCATGACGATTTGCATTTTGCAAAATTAGGGCTGGTCGTCATCGACGAACAACAACGCTTTGGGGTCGAACAACGGCGCATTTTGAAGAACAAAGGCGAACAGGTAGATGTGCTGCTTATGTCGGCGACGCCGATTCCACGCACCTTGGCTTTTTCGCTGTTTGGGGACATGGACTTGTCCTTGATTGAAGGCATGCCGGCGACCCGAAAGCCCAAAACCACCAAACTGGTGGCAGGAAACTCGATGAAACCGATCCTAAAAGAATTGAAAGACCACTTGGAAAAAGGAAACCAAATCTACGTGGTTACCCCCGCGATTGAAGAAAATCAAATGGGTGTTCGAAATGCGCAAAGTGTCTATGAAGCCCTACAAAAGGAGCTAAAAAACTATAAAATTGGCCTCGTTCATGGTAAACTTAAAAGTGATGAAAAAGACCAGGTGATGGATCAATTCCAAAAAGGATTGAAACAGGTCTTGGTGGCAACCAGTGTCATTGAAGTGGGCATTGATGTGGCCAATGCCAACATCATGGTCATTTATGACGCCCATCGTTTTGGGTTATCGCAGTTGCATCAACTACGCGGACGCATTGGTCGACACGACCAAGCAGGTACGTGTTATTTGCTTTCCAGTGCGCAAGAAGAAGAGGCCTTGCAACGCTTGCAAGTGCTAGTGGAAAGTGAAGATGGACAATCCATTGCCTTGGCGGATTTGAAACAGCGCGGCTATGGGGATTTGTTGGGACAGCGTCAAAGTGGGTTGCCACAGTTTTTGTTGGCAAATTTGGTAGAGGATGCGCACATTTTGGAAGTCGCGCGCCAAGACGCGCAAGCCATATGTGGATCCTTGGCAAATCATCCCCACTATGAGACGTATCTGGAAACGTTTGTGGAGTATCATTTGGACTAGTGAGAAAGGAAATATAAGATGAAAATAGCAGTAGATGTTATGGGGGGCGATTTGGGACCTCAAGTAGCCATTGCGGCTGCAAAGCGATTTGTCGCCGATTACGAGGTGGAACTCGTTTTGTATGGCTCTGAAGAAGCGCTCAAAGACGTCAATCACCCAAGCATTACCTGTGTCACTACGACGCAAGTCATGGAAATGCACGATGGGGCGTTGGCGATTCGCCGTAAGAAAGACGCATCAATGGTGAAGGCCGTAGAAAGCGTGGAAAACAAAACCAGCGATGCAATCGTCAGCTGTGGATCTACCGGGGCACTGCTAAGCTGTGCCACCTTGATTTTAAAAACGATTGAAGGCATTGAACGTCCGGCATTGCTTGGGGTAATGCCTAGTGTCAATCGCAAAGGATTGGTATTCTTGGATTTGGGGGCGAACGCTGAAAACAGCGCATCGCACTTGTTGGACTTTGCGAAAATGGGGGTAACCTATGCGAGCA
>JBOGAI010000143.1:0-3660 GCA_051655665.1 Erysipelotrichaceae bacterium
ATGAAACAGGGGAGTTTTTTGCCACACTGTGGTCAAAATCTCCGTTTCAACAAAAACAGTATAGCAAAGTTTTGTTAAATTGCGAATAGTATTCAATCCATGGGGGCTCTCATGCTATACTGTAGCTAGAAATTTGGTGGTGAACGTATGGAAGAACTTAAAACAATATTGGAACAATTAATCAACACGGACTTGATCAAAATGGTCATTTCCAACAAACAAAACAAAACGCAAAAGTGGCAAAAAGCCACCTTGCGACCGATTGCGATGAAAGGCGAACATCTGTATCAGTTGGAGCGCTTCAGTGACAAACAAGCCTTTCATCAAAACCTAAGCGCGCAGGAAGCGCAAGACGCTGTTGTAGAACTGATGGAGTCCTTCAAGCAGCTCGACGTGTTTAGCACATCGGAAACGGTAGTGATCAAACGCTCCAAAAAAGACAAGCTGTTTGTGTCACGCAAAGCACAAAAGGCCGTCCAGCCTCAAATCATGGCGCACAATCGTCAGAAAAAATATTTGCTGGCGGAGGGAACGCTGATTCCGCCACTGGTGGATTTGGGTATTTTTACAGAAAATGGCGAGATTGTGAAGAGTCGCTATGACAAGTACAAACAAATCAACCGCTTTGTAGAAATGATTGAAGATGTGCTGACTGACGATATGCAATCCCTTCGTATTGTGGATTTTGGGTGTGGAAAGAGTTATTTGACTTTCATCTTGTATTACTACTTGCGACAAGTCAAAGGCATTGAGGTAGAGATGATAGGTCTAGATCTTAAAGAAGAGGTCATTCATAAGTGCAACGCCATTGCCCAAAAATATGGATATGATGGCCTGCGTTTTGAAATTGGCGACATTCAAGGCTATCAAAACGAGAAGCCCATCGACATGGTCATTTCGCTTCACGCCTGTGATACGGCAACCGATTATGCCTTGTTCAATGCCATCGGCTGGAAAGCCAAAATGATTTTCGCAGTTCCGTGTTGCCAACACGAATTTAACAAAACCATTACAAGCGATGCCTTTTCAATGATGACAAAATATGGTTTAATCAAAGAGCGATTTGCTGCTTTGGCAACGGACGCGCTGCGCGCGAGTGTTTTGGAACAATATGGGTATGAAGTACAGATGCTGGAATTTATCGATTTGTCGCATTCACCAAAAAATATTTTGATTCGCGCCATTCGCTCCCAGGAAGTCAAAAACGAAGAGGCCAAGGAAGTGCAAACCTTCATGGACGAATTCCATGTAGAGTCCACCCTTGTCCAATTGTTACGGGGTCAAAAGTAGAAACATAAAATAAGGAGAAGCTATGAAAGAACTAATTAGTGGGATTGCCATTGGGATTGCAAACATCATTCCAGGGGTGAGCGGGGGAACCATGATGGTCGTAATGGGGATGTTTAATCGCATCATGGATGCCATCTCTGAAGTGTTTAAAGTGAAAAATCCAAACCGCATGCAAGACATTGCCTTCTTGATGAAAATTTTAGTTGGGGCCTTGATTGGGTTGGTCGCTTTTGCGAAGGTGATTGAATTTTTGTTTGCCCGCTTCGAAGTACAAACCATGTGGTGGTTTATTGGGATGGTCGCGCTTTCGATTCCCGTATTCATGAAAAAAGAAATGAAAAATGACAAAATTCGCATCGTATCGTTTGTTGCCGGATTGGCCGTGATCTTCTTGATTGCGTTTTTGAATCCTGGAAACGGCGATGTGGTCTTACAAGAATTTCCAATCAATACACCGATGCATTTGGCGTTTATGGTATTCATAGGGGTCATTGCTGGCTTCACCATGCTTTTGCCAGGTGTGTCCGGATCGATGGTGCTGCTCATCATCGGACAATACCACTTGTTTAAAGGCTATTTGGCAGCCGTAACCCAACTCGATTTCAACATCTTCTTACCCCTTGCTTTTATGGGGTCCGGGATTTTGCTTGGAATCGTATTGTCGGCGAAAGTAACCAAATACTTGTTGGAAAAAAGTCCAAGTTCACGTGTCCATACCTTGAGTTTTATTTTGGGATTGGTCGTGGCAAGTTCCATTGTCTTGATTCCGTTTACCTCCTATACCCTAGGGTTGGCACTGACTTGTTTGGCAACCTTTGGCATCGGGGGCGCGATGGTCTTGATGTTAGAAAAATTGGTCAAGTAACGCTTTGATATACAGTATGTGATTTTGAATATTTTTCAATAAATAAGCAACGCCGCTGCAAGAAACGGGCGTTGCTTATTTTTGTTTTTTATTGCCGACAAAAAGTGCGAAAATATAACTTTTTGTTTGATTATGGATAGAGGTAGGGGGGCAATGATGTGATGGAATCGCTCACATAATTACCACAATAAAGATAATATGGGATAAACCAAAGCATTCTTGCAGTATTAGACTTATTTTTTTTTAGATTCTCTTTATAAAAGTTTTGTAAATGATGCAATTTGGTATATAATAATACCGTAACCGTGCAAGGAGGAAAAATATGACTAAGAAGTTTATGTCGATGGATGGAAATAACGCGGCTGCGCACTGCGCCTATGCGTTTACGGAAGTAACTGGAATTTATCCAATTACACCATCTAGTACGATGGCGGAAGTAGTTGATGCTTGGGCATCAGCAGGGCGCCGCAATCTATTCAATAGTGTTGTGAAAGTAGCAGAAATGCAATCAGAAGCTGGTGCTGCAGGTGCTGTACATGGAGCGTTGCAATCTGGTGCATTGTCTACAACATTTACTGCATCTCAAGGTTTGTTGTTGATGATTCCGAATATCTACAAATGGGTAGGGGAATTGTTGCCAGGAGTAATCCACGTATCTGCTCGTTCAATCGCGACTCGCGCATTGTCGATCTTCGGGGATCACCAAGATATCTATGCAGTACGTCAAACCGGTATTCCTATGTTGGCTTCACACTCTGTACAAGAAGCTATGGACTTGGCTGGGGTTGCTCACTTAGCGGCAATCAAAGCAAGCGTACCATTCTTACACTTCTTCGATGGATTCCGTACATCTCACGAAATTCAAAAAGTAGAAGTAATGGACTATGAAGTATTCGATCGTCTTTTGGACCGTGATGCGTTGGAAAATTTCCGCAAACGTGGATTGAACCCGCACACAAACCCAGTCACTCGTGGGGGAGCAGAAAACGATGATATTTATTTCCAAGGACGTGAAGCACAAAATACACACTTTGATGCTGTTCCGGAAATCGTTGCGCACTATCTTGATGAAATTTCAAAAGCAACTGGACGTGAATACAAACCATTTGTATACTACGGTGCAGCAGATGCTGAAGAAATCATCATCGCGATGGGTTCTGTAACGGAAACAGCAAAAGAAGTAATCGACACTCTAAACAAACAAGGTCGTAAAGTGGGGATGATCAAAGTTCACTTGTACCGTCCTTTCTCTACAAAATACTTAAAAGCGGTATTGCCTGCAAGCGTTAAACGCGTTGCGGTATTGGACCGTACCAAAGAAATGGGTTCTGCAGAGCCTTTGTACTTGGACGTAATCAATGCACTTCAAGGGATGGATCTTGAAATCGTTGGAGGACGCTATGGTCTATCTTCCAAAGATACTCAACCAAACCACGTAAAAGCAGTATTCGATTTCTTGACTGGTGACAACCGTTTCAACGGATTCACAGTAGGAATTGAGGATG